>CANRLY010000042.1 GCA_947631585.1 uncultured Clostridia bacterium | reverse complement strand
ACCTGGTCGCTTCTGTGAACTGACCGTGAACATACGGCTCAAGAACTCTTACTTCCGCCTTGTCGTTCATGCTTGCAGGGGAAGATTCCATAAAGTATTCAAACGCCCTGTTTCCGTGGCCAAGCAGCGATTCTGCAAGTATCGCCCAGCCCTGAGTCTGTGAGAAGATACCGCCGTTCTCCTTGGTGTCAGGATTAAAGATGTGCATAAGCGCACCGTCGAAGTAATGATCCACATAAGGCGGTTCCATTACCTTTACGCCGTAAGGGGTATTAAGTATCTCGTGAACTTTTTCCATTGCTTTTTCTGCCTGTTCCTCATTAGCAAATCCGGAAATAACGCTCCACGACTGAGGGTTCAGCCACATACTTGCTTCGGGGTCGTTCTTAGCGCCTACAACAACGCCGTCCTCCCTGATGCCTCTGATGAACCTGTCCTCGTCCCAGCAAGCTTCAAGGCTCTTTGCCAGTTCCGCCTGTACCTTTTCAATATACTGAACATAGTCGCTGTCGTTTCTTTCCTGAGCGTAGCCTTTTATCACCGACATAGCGTAATACAGCTGGAACGCCACAAAAGTGGATTCGCCTTTCTTGCCCAGTCTCAGGCAGTCGTTCCAGTCGGCGTGAAGTCCGGCAGGCATCTTATGGTCTCCCAGTCTTTCCATCGAGAAGCGTATAGCGTTTTTCAGGTGGTCGTAAACGGTATCTTCTCCGCCGTTTGCATAAACTATCACTTCGTCCAGGAAGCCCTTGTTGCCGCTTTCGCCGATATACTTAACGATAGTCGGGAACAGCCACAAAGCGTCGTCGGCTCTGTAAGACGGGTGACCTGTCTCCTTGGCGTAAACGGAATTTTCATCGTTCTCGTCAGGGCAGGTCTCGTGACCGGCGTTGTGGTTGAATTTTACCAGAGGAAGTCCTCCGCCGTTATCCACCTGCGCCGACAGCATGAATCTGATCTTTTCTGCCGCAAGTTCCGGATCAATATGTATTATTCCCTGGATATCCTGAACGGTATCACGGTAGCCGTAACCGTTTCTCAGACCGCAGTAGATAAACGAAGCCGCTCTTGACCAGATAAAGGTTATGAAGCACTGATAAGCGTTCCATACGTTTACCATGTTGTTGAACTCATCAGACGGCGTTTCCACCTTGAAGTTGTCAAGCTTGCCGTGCCAGTAGTCTATAAGCTCTTTGATCTCCTCATCGCACTTGCCGGACTTTTCATACTCAGCAAGGATAGCCTTTGCCTCGGAGGGTCTCTTCTGTCCCAGAACATACACCACTTCCACAGTTTCGCCCGGTGCAAGCATTACCTCCGACTGGAGAGCTCCGCAGGCGTTGCCGTTATAGTTGAGCTTATTGCTGCAAGCTCCTCTTTCCACTGCAACAGGGTCGCTGTACGTTCTGTACGGTCCGATAAAGCTGTCAAGATCACCGTTGTAAGCGATAACTCTTGCTCCCACCTGACCGAAGAATCTTTCACGCCAGTTTGAACCTTCCGCATCTTTGCCGCTGTTTTCATTTATATGCTGAACTATCATATTGTCCTCAAAAGAAGTCCTTGTGATGAACAGCGTATACTGGAGGTTCACCTGATCCTGCTCGTAATTGTTCTCATTGGTAAATTCCACAAATCCGAAAAGTGACAGCTTCCTTGCCCTGTCGGAATCATTGGTGACCTTAGTCCTCCAGACCTCGTAGGTCTTGTTCAGCGGAACATAGTATGTGACCTCTGAATGTATACCGCTGTAATCGGCTTCCATAACGGTATAAGCCGTACCGTGGCGGCATACGGACTTATACTTGTCCAGCGGCTTGCCCACAGGCTGCCATGACGCAGACCAGTAATCCCCGTCGTCGTTGTCCCTGATATAAACGTATCTTCCCGGAAGAGCCATATTCGAGTTAAAGCGGTAACGGGCGATCCTTCCGTTAGCTCCGCTCTTTACAAAGCTGTATCCTCCGGCGTTATTTGAGATGATCGCACCGTATTCCGGCGAACCCAGGTAGTTAGCCCAAGGCGCAGGAGTATCAGGTCTGGTAATGACGTATTCTTTGTTAGCTAGATCAAAATGACCGTACTTCATCTGGCAATTTCCCCTTTTCAATATGATTTTGTTATCAGCTTACGCTTAAAAGTATAATAACATACTTTTAAAGATCATACAAGGGGGTTTGTCAAACTTTTTCGCAAAGCTTACCATTTCAAACGTTTAAAATTGTAAAAAAATAAGAACGGCAGATCTGTTCTGCCGCTCTTGTCATTCATCTGACGAAACTTCTTCTATTATCTCCCTGAGCGTATCTGTTCCCTCGCCGGTCACAGCTGAAAACGGCACGCAGGTAAGCTGTTCAAAATACGGTATCTCCTCCGCAAACCTCTCCATGCGTTTTTTTCTTTCAGCAGGTCTGAGCTTATCCGCCTTTGTCAGCACCACCACATAAGGTATCTCGCTCTGGGTAAGAAAATCCAGCATATTCAGGTCGTCCGCAGACGGCGGGTGTCTCATGTCGATAAGCGCAAAGACCAGTTCCAGCCGCCTTTGTTCATCGGCAAAGTACCCCTCCATCAGTTCAGACCACCGCTCCTTTTCCGACTTTGCCACCTTGGCATAGCCATAGCCGGGCAGGTCCACGATAAAAATATTCTCCAGGCTGTAGAAATTCACCGTTGCCGTCTTTCCCGGAACTGAGCTTACCCTTGCCAGGTTCTTTCGGTTGAACAGTTTGTTTATCAATGACGACTTTCCCACGTTTGAACGTCCGGCAAAGGCTATCTCTATCCGCTCAGGTGCAGGTATCTGAGAATACTTCCCATACGCTGCGTAAAATTCCACCTTGTTGAAATTCATCTGTCAGTTTCCTTTTCAGTTTCTTACAGTGACCGCCGCCGGAGTCTTATCCGAACTGAGCAGTCCCACCGGGATAGCGGTCTTTCCGCCGCTTTCTCTTACCAGAGCCACATTCAGCACGTCCGCTATCGTCTCAGCGAACACAAACGACAGGTTCTCCTTGACCACTTCTTCCACTTCGTCCATATCGCCCTTGTTTTCCTTTGGCACTACGACCGTTCTCATGCCTGCTTTGTAAGCCGCCATAGTCTTTTCCCTCAGACCGCCTATAGCCAGCACCTTTCCTCTCAGGGTGATCTCTCCGGTCATTGCCACATCGCACCTTACAGGTATCCCCGAAAGCGCAGATATCAGCGCAGTTGCAAGGGTGACTCCTGCGGACGGCCCGTCCTTCGGAACAGCCCCCTCCGGAGCGTGGATATGTATGTCTTTGTTTTCAAAGAAATCGCTGCTTATCCCGAACTGTTCCGCAACGCTCCTGGCGTAGCTCACAGCTATCCTTGCGCTTTCTTTCATAACGTCTCCCAAAGAGCCGGTAAGTTCTATCCTGCCCTTGCCGTCCAAAACCAGCACTTCCAGCGGCATGATAACTCCGCCCACCGACGTCCACGCCAGACCGTTCACGCAGCCTATCTCCGTCTTGTCGGAGACCACATCGGGTCTGTACTTCTTTGCGCCAAGGTATTTTTCAAGATTTGAAGCGGTAAAAGTAACTCTTTTTGCGTCGCCGCCGACTATCTTCTTGGCCGCCTTCCTGCAAAGAGAACCTATCGTTCTCTCCAGACGTCTGACTCCGGCTTCACGGGTGTAACTGTCGATTATCTCGTACAATCCGTCGTCTGTTATCCTCATCTGACTCCTGCTGAGACCGTTTTTATTTATCTGCTTTGGCAGAAGATGTCTTTTTGCTATCTGGAACTTTTCCTCCCTCGTATAGGAAGAAAGCTCTATTACTTCCATTCTGTCAAGCAGAGGAGGCTGTATGGTGTCCAGCGAATTTGCGGTAGTGATGAACAGCACGTCGCTCAGATCGAAAGGCAGCTCTATGTAATGGTCCCTGAACTCCTTGTTCTGCTCTCCGTCAAGCACCTCCAGCATTGCAGAGGACGGGTCTCCCCGGAAGTCGTTGCTCATCTTGTCTATCTCGTCCAGCAGCATGACCGGGTTTCTGCTGCCGGCAAGCTTCATAGCGTTCATTATCCTGCCGGGCATTGCTCCCACATAGGTTTTCCTGTGTCCTCTGATATCCGACTCATCTTTCACTCCGCCCAGCGATACCCGAACGTACTTTCTTCCCAGAGCTTCCGCCACCGAACGCCCGATGGAAGTCTTTCCCACCCCCGGAGGTCCGTACAGGCAGATCATCTGACCTTTCACTTCAGGGGAGATAGCCTTCACCGAAAGTATCTCCAGTATCCTCTCCTTGACCTTTTTCATTCCGTAGTGGTCTCTGTCCAGTATCTTTTCGGCTTTTTTCAGGTCTGTGTTATCCTCGGTGCATTTATCCCACGGAAGTTCCAGACAGGTATCCAGGTAATTTCTTATCACCACTGCCTCCTGAGACGACGCAGGCATCTTGCTCAGGCGTTTTGCTTCCGCAGTAAGCTTTTCCACCGCTTCTTCCGGCAGCTTCATAGAAGCTATCTTGTCCAGATACTCTTCCCAGTCGTTGTCGAACTCATCGTCCTCCCCCAGCTCCCTGGAAATGACCCTCATCTGTTCTCTCAGGTAATACCCTCTTTGTTCCTTGTCTATCTGCTCGTTGACCTTCTGCTGTATTTCCTTTTCAATGCCGATTATCTCCATTTCTCTGGTGAGAACAGAAAGCAGCATTGCCAGTTTTTCTCCGATAGAAGCACATTCCAGCAGACTCTGCTTATCTTCCAGCGAGATCGAGATATTAAAAGCGATAGTCTCAAACACCGTCTTAGGCGCATTGCAGCCAAGCACCGCCGCATAAAGCTCGTTAGGCATTCTCGGAACGACTGCCGCATAATCCTCAAAAGCCCTCTTTACCTCTCTGCACAGAGCCTCCACTTCCGTTTCTTCCAGTCTTTCTCTGGAATAGTTGGGAACTTTCCTCACCTGCGCTTCCAGGTAGCCGGCGGAAGATTCCCTCAGTCCCAGCAGTTTAGCCTTATTCAGACCCTCCACCAGAACTCTTGAGACCCCTTCCGGTCCTTTGATTATCTGCTTTATGTCAGCCACCACGCCTACGTTGTAAAGGTCGTCCATATCCGGTTCTGCCACCATAACGTCCTTTTGCGCCGTCAGGAACACCTTTCCGTCAGCAGCCACCGCCGCCCTCAGCGCTTTCACCGAACGGTCTCTTGCCACATCAAAGTGCATGACCATATTCGGAAAAAGCATGATATCCCTCATTGCCACGCAAGGCAGCACCGATATATTCTTGCTTTCCTTAACAGTAATTTTGCCGTTCATTTTCAAAACGCTCCTAAACCTGAGGAGCTCCTCCTTCCGAAACCGCCATACCCCACGGCGGTCATATAAACATAAGAGAACCGGCTGATACCCGCTCCCCGAATGAAACTTCCGTCTGATATCTGTGTCTGTAAGCCATTATAACAGAATTTCCACAGCATTTCAAGTCATAAATTCAGGAATATAATAAAACAAAAAAGACCACACCCGAAAAAGTGCGGTCTTTTGGTAAGATCTTGTTCTTAGTCTGCCACATAAGGGATAAGCGCACAATGTCTTGCTCTCTTGATAGCCTTGGTAAGCTCTCTCTGATGGTATGCGCAAGTACCCGTAACTCTTCTGGGCAGGATCTTAGCTCTTTCAGTCATGCACTTCTTGAGCTTTGCAATATCTTTATAGTCGATGGTCTCGGCTCTGTCAACGCAGAACATACAAACCTTTTTGCGTGTTCTTCTGCCGGGTTTTGCATTTCTTTCCTTTTCCATTTAAGGTAGATCCTCCTTATCAGTTAGTCGTTTAAAAATATCTTGTTTTCTTATCCGAAAAAACGTCAGAACGGAACACCGTCGTCGCTGAGTATTTCCTCAAAATCAGAAAAATCACCGATAGCGATAGAATCCTTTGCCGGCGCAGACTGACCGCCTGCTCCGCCATTGCTTCCGTTGCCTCCGTTTCCGCCGCTGCCTCCGTTGCCGCTGCCTCCGTAGCCGCTCTGTCCGTGGGACTGGTAGGAACTTCCGGAACTCTGTCCGCCGCCGTAAGAGCTTCCGCCATATGACGAACCGCCCTGCTTAGGCTCGCCGGTAAAGGAAACGCTGTCTACATAAACTTCGGTAACATAGCGCTTGATGCCGTTCTTGTCCTCGTAAGTACGAGTCCTGAGATTGCCCTCCAGAGCGATCATTCTGCCCTTGCCAAAGTACCTGCTGATAAACTCAGCCTGCTGTCTCCATGCAACGCAGTTAATGAAATCCGTCTGTCTTTCTTCGCCTTGTCTGACAAAATTTCTGTCAACAGCCACTGTGAAACTCAGCGTAGCCACGCCTGAATTAGTCTGCCTCAGCTCCAGATCCTGTGTGATCCTTCCCATAAGAATGACTCTGTTAAGCATTTCTTTTCATTCCTTTCCGCTGCGGACCGCCGACCTCAGATCGACCCGTCCGTCTTTTCCGTCCGTCCTGGTGAGCTTACTTGTTAGTAACAAGGAAACGGATAACTCCGTCAGTGATCTTGAGAACTCTCTCAAGCTCTGCCGGGAAATCAGGCTTGGAAGTAAAATTCCAGATAACGTAGTAGCCCTCGGTCTCGTAGTTGATAGCGTAAGCCAGCTTGCGCTTTCCCCACTCGTTGAGAGAAACGTCAGAACCGTTCGCCCCGATCATTTCATTGAACTTTTCGATAAGAGCCTTCACCTGCTCTTCGCCGTTCTTGACACTGAAAACCACCATAGCTTCATAGCTTCCTGTGATCTTTGCCATTTCAATGACACCTCCTTCTGGATCAGCCTGCATCTTAACTCGTGCAAGCAAGGATAACTTATACATTATAACAATACCGACCGCATTTGTCAATAGACGTTCACAAATTTTTTGCAATTTCTTTCAGATATTCTTTAAGGCCCTCCGCCGTCTCCGGGTGTTTCAGTCCAACGTCTATGTTCGCCTGCAAAATGCCCAGTTTGTTGCCCATGTCGTATCTCTTTCCGGTGAAATCCACGCCGGTCATTCCGTCACGGCAGGCAAGGAGCTTCATAGCGTCGGTGAGCTGATATTCTCCCCCTGCGCCTCTGGGTATATTCTCCAGTATCTCAAATATCTCATATGGCAGAGCGCATCTTCCCAGTATGGAAAAATTCGAGAACTTGGTCTCAAGAGTAGGCTTTTCGATCATGTCGGTTATATTGTAAAGGTTTTCGCCTATACAGCTGCATTTCATAGAAGAATACTTAACTATCAGTTCATCGCTGACTTCCTTTATCGCTACGGAAGCAAGACCTGTTTTTTCATACGCTCTGCACACCTGAGCGCAGCAGGGGTCGTCCCCCAGGATAACATCGTCCCCGTAGAGGACAGCCACCGGTTCGCCGCCGGCAAAATTCTTTGCCTGCATGACCGCATGACCCAGCCCCAGCGTTTCCTGCTGTCTCACATAGGTTATCCTTGCGCACTGAGCGGCATACATCACCTCGTCCAGCAGTTTCTTTTTGGCTTCTCCGCCCTCTCTGAGTCTCTGCTCCAGCTCAGGCGCTCTGTCGAAGTGATCCTCCACAACGGTCTTTCCTCTGCTCAGGACTATACATATCTCCTCGATACCGCTTCTCACGGCTTCTTCCACGATATACTGGATAGCAGGCTTGTCAACTATCGGTATCATTTCTTTCGGCATGGACTTAGTCGCCGGCAGCACCCTTGTACCGTAACCTGCCGCCGGGATTATGGCCTTTCTTATTTTCATAAAGTTTTTACCTCCGTGTTTTTATTTGAAGTTTTCATTTCCTGTAAAGCTTTTTGCCTTAATGCTTACAAAGCGACTATCCCCATAACGATGAGCAGCACCGCCGCCATAAAAGCGGTCACCGAAACTATCGCCGCTCTTACGGAAGTTCCGCCGGCAGCAGCGACAGCCAGGTCTTTATCCTCCTCGGAAATATCCGCAGACGAGATCTCGTCCAGCGTTTTTTTAGCCTTGGTGAAATACCAGTAATTCGCCATCACCCCTGTGAGCACCCTGATGGTCATAGCTGCCATGCCGCAGATGTTCGCCGCCAGCTCCAGCTGTTTTTCATATCCCACCAGAAACTCCGGCAGCTGGATATTCGGTATCTGTCCCATAGAAACATACAGCAGCAGATTCGGGAGCGAAAGCAGTATCAGCACTGTGAAAAATATCACGCCTTTAGCGTACATCTTTCTGTAAAAGAAGTAAAATTCCGTAAACATCAGCGCAGCGAAATTAATGGAGATCTTTGTCGCAGTCTTTGCAAATTTCACAAACTGCACCAGATAGTAGTACATATTTGAACCGACAAACTTTGCGTAATCCCCCACCGTATGACCTTCCAGCACGGTGTCTTTGGTTATCTGCTCCTGATACGGCACGCCAAAAGGCATACCCTGCCGCTGATCCGCCCTGCCGAAGCCTGCCCCTGCCGGAGGAGGAACTTCATTGAACGGTCTCGGTCCGCTGCTTGCAGAGTTCAGGGAAGTTCCGCATTTTATGCAGAAAAGCCCTGTGGACGGGTTGTGTTCGCCGCACCTGGGACAGCGTATGCCCTCCTCACGGTCGTCCGAGCTGTCCGGCTCCTTCTTGTGGGAAGTCCACTCTCCGCCATTTTCGTGAAGCTCATAATTTATACATTTTCCGGCCTGCTCGTAACACTCCCTGTGATAAGGAGTACCACACTGAGGACAAACCACGATATCATCGGTGTTTGCAAACGTCCTGCCGCAATATTCGCATTTCGAGCCGGTGTAGTTAGCCATATCTCAATACCTGATCCTTTCTGTAAAATAACCCGCCGTACCTGTCCGGCACGGCTGCCGATACCCCTATTATAACATACATTCTCAAAAAGTAAAATAGTTTTGGAAAATTTTCTTTACAAACGGCAAAAAAATGAGTATAATATATGATGTGAAATTATTTTTTGAGGAGAAATCGTGAGAAACTATGCTGATTCTTGACAACCTTAAACAACAGCTGGAGGACATGAAGCCGGGTATCGACGAGCTTTATGAGGTGCTGGATATCGAAAAATGCAGATCGGAGATAGAGGACCTCCAACAGATGTCGGCTCTGCCCGATTTCTGGAACGACTCCGAAAATTCCCAGAAAGTCACCAAAAAGATGAGAAGTCTGGAAAATAAGATCGAAAAATACGAAAAACTCCGGGAGAGCTACGAGGACACGCTGGTGCTTATCCAGCTTGCGGAGGAGGACGGCAGCAGCGAAGCCGCAGAGGAGATAAAAGAGGAACTGGAGCGTATTTCCGCCAAGGTGGAGGAGCTTACCCTGTCCACGCTGCTCAACGGCGAGTACGACAGTCTGAACGCTATCGTTTCTTTCCATGCGGGCGCAGGCGGAACGGAAGCTCAGGACTGGACGGAAATGCTCTACAGAATGTACACCAGATGGGGCGAGCAGAAAGGCTTCCACGTTACCACTATGGAAACTCTGGAGGGCGGCGACGCCGGACTTAAAAGCGCAGTGGTGATGTTCGAGGGTGAAAACGCCTACGGCTACCTGAAAAGCGAAGCCGGTATCCACCGCCTGGTAAGGATATCGCCTTTTGACAGTTCGGGAAGCAGACACACTTCTTTTGCTGCGGTGGACGTAACGCCGGAGCTTTCGGAAGATCATGACGTGGAGATACGCCCGGAGGACTTGCAGATAGACACCTACCGTTCCAGCGGAGCAGGCGGTCAGCACATAAACAAGACCTCCTCGGCGGTCAGGATAACCCACCTTCCCACAGGTATCGTGTGCGCCTGCCAGACCCAGCGTTCCCAGTTCCAGAATAAAGATTACGCCATGAAAATGCTCAAATCAAAACTTCTGGAAATAAAAGAAAAGGAACACCTGGAAAAGATAGAGGATATAAAAGGCGTCCATAAGGAAATAGCCTGGGGAGCGCAGATACGGTCGTATGTGTTCATGCCGTATACGCTGGTCAAAGACCACAGAACAGGCTACGAACAGGGCAACGTTTCGGGAGTGATGGACGGCGACCTGGACGGCTTTATAAACGCTTACCTGAAATGCCTCTCCCAAGGCACGCTCAAAACTGACAGCTGATTTTAAAACTGCGGAAAAAAGTTGCGATTTTCCGCAGTTTTTTGTTTTCTATCATATTAGGTAAATATTTCATGCCGTATGTTTCTAAAATGTTCATTTATTTTGATTGACTTTTATATTTTTATAGTATATAATCATCACCAAGAATGAATATCTTGTGTTCATGCTTGAAATTAATTTCCCTTTTGCCAAGCGTTGACAAGATAAATCGGAGCTTGTTTACCGTACCTGTTTTTCTATTGGGGAAAACCTTTCTGAAGAAAGGTTATTCCCCAGACCCCTTTCCAAAGACTTTTATGTTGTTTTTGACGAGGGGTAATTACCCTTATATAATATACAAAAAGTATAAACTTTCACTGCTTTTTTAAACGAAATTACCCCTCGCCAAAAAATATGGAAGTTTTAGTGAGGGGGTTTGGGGGAAGAACCTTTTTCAAAAGGGTCTCCCCCAACAGCAGAGCAGATATAGTAAGCAAAGTTCTGATTTGTTTTAGTAACGTTTTGGTACAAAGGGGAAAATAAATTATAGGAGGAACTCAAATGGCAACAAAAAAACGACCTGCTGAAAGAGTCATGGCTTTGATACTCGTCCTTGCGGTAATGCTGGCTGCTATCCCATCGGGGTTGGGCTTGCCGTCAGTTTTTGCAGAGGATTTCGTTACTGACAGGGACTCTTTCACATTCTCTCTGAAAGGCAAAGGCACGGAAGCCGAACCGTTCCTTATCTCTTCCCAGAAAGATCTGGAAAACATGAGAGATGCGGTAAATATCGGTCACAAGGAAAACGGAGTCGCCTGCGATTCCGCATACTATAAGCTAACCGCAGATATTGAACTGGACGTAAAGAGCAAGGTATATACCCAGTCGGGAAGCTCTGCGACCTATACCGGCTGGAAGCCTATCGGAAGATACGAAAGCTTCGGCTCTATAAGCTCCAGCGTGACTTTCTCCGGAACTTTTGACGGCTGCGGTCACACCATATCCGGAATGTTCATAAGCCTTACCAATAACGGACGTGACTACTACAGAGGTCTGTTCGGCTATAACGTAGGCACTATCAAAAACCTTAAAGTAGTTGGCGAAATGAACAAGGTAGGCTGGTTCTCAGGACTTATCGCCGGTGTGAACGGCGGAACTGTCGAGAACTGCTATGCTTCAGGTTATATAAGCTGCGTATTCTCCTGCGGCGGTCTGGTAGGCTGCAACAGCATGACTTCAGGCGGCAGCACGGGAATTATCCGCAACTGCTACAGCGACGTCACCAGCGACAGCACGCCGGTAGGCGCTATAGCCGGGTATTCCCCGGCGGACGGTTCATCTGTTATCGAGAACTGCTACTACAGCGGCAGCCTTTCGGCTCTTCCCAACAAACAAACGCTGGCAGGCGCAACCAAGGCGGAAGCCGAAGCCCTTTCTTCCGGCGAGATAACCTGGCTGCTCCAGGACGCACAGAAAGATAAGTCCAAACTTGTGTGGAAGCAGGACCTTGGCAGCGACGGCACTCCTGTGCTCAATACCACAGACGACAACGATACCGACAGGGTATGCAAAGTCACCTGCATGATGGGAACTACCGAGCTTGGTCACCTGTATGTGAACAGCGGCGAAAAATTAGTCAAGCCGGAAACCCCCATGGCAAGCGAAGGCTACACTATGGGCGACAGATGGTTCACCGATGAAGATATGACCGACGCCTGGGATTTTGAAAACAGAAAAGTCTCCGGCGATATCACCCTTTACAGCGAACGTGTTCCGCTGGACTACACTATTACCCTTGACGTGGGCGACGGCGTTATCAGCGACGACAACTGGACAAACAACGGCAACGGTACATATTCCGCAAAATATAATATAGAAACTCCCGACTTCACCCTGCCCCAGCCTGAATTGAAGAACTATGAGTTCATGGGCTGGACCAGCAAGCAGGAGGACGATGTTACCGGCGAAGCACAGAAAGAAGTCACCATTGCCAAAGGTACAGTCGGCGACAGAGAGTTCACCGCATTTTATAAGGACAGGATCGCTCCGGAAATAGATATAACTTTGGGCGAACACACCTGGCATATCCTCCACCCGGCTCCTGAATTTGACCTGTTCTTCAGCCA
>CANRLY010000041.1 GCA_947631585.1 uncultured Clostridia bacterium | reverse complement strand
GCCCTTGCGAAAAGCCCCTCGGCTTCCATCTCGTAAAACTCTCCGTACCTGTCCTGGGCACGGAACTTAACTTTCATCGGTCTGGTAACATATCCCCAGTCGTTAGGGCAGGAAAGGCAGCCTTCCACCTCACGCTGCTTGCCGGAAGTTTTGAGTATGACCGGATTTATAAGCTCAACATATTTGTCGTCCACTTCTATAACGCAAAATCTTCTCAGGATACCCACCTGCGGTGCGGCAAGTCCTGCGCCGTTGGCGTCATGAAGAGTATCTTTCATATCGTCAAGCATATTATGAAGTCTGGTGTCAAAATTATCAACAGGTCTGCATTTCTTAGTAAGCTGTTCATCGCCTATCCTGAGAATTTTCCTGAGTGCCAATTAAACCAATCCTTTCTATATACCTATCTCTCCGTTCATATCCGCATAAATGTGAACATTTGAAAACTTTCTGTGTTTTGATGCGTTCAGGAGCAGTTCTGACATCATTTTCCTGAAAACGCTGTTATTCTTGCATTTTAGAATTATCCTGTATCTGTACTTATTATTTATCTTTTCTACGGCACATTTTGCCGGTCCAAGCACCCTCAAAGGCATTTGCGGTTTGTTTGACTTGATATAATCCCCAAGCATTTCAAGGAACAGTCCTGCCGCTTCTGAAACGTCCTGATCCATTGCCGAGCTGAATCCCACCACGCATATATCGCAAAACGGCGGATAGATAAGCTCTTTTCTTATCTGTATCTCCTCGTTGTAAAACGCTTTGAAATCCTGCTGTGAGGCAAGCTGCAGCACATAATGTTCGGGAACGAAAGTCTGTATACAGGCGATACCTGATTTTTCCGCTCTGCCGCTTCTGCCGACCACCTGCGTCACCAGCGAAAAAGTCCTTTCATAACTTTTATAGTCCCCCATAAAAAGTATCTTATCAAGGGAGATAACGCCAACCAGCGTAACGTTCGGGAAATCCAGACCCTTGGCTATCATCTGAGTACCAAGCATAATGTCATATTTACCATCGGCAAAATCCTTGAAATTCTTTTCATATGAAAACTTCGAGCCGGTAGTATCTGCGTCCATTCTGAGTATCCTTGCCTGCGGAAACAGTTCGGCAAGAGTATCTTCCGCCTTTTGAGTCCCGACGCCGCCGGTCTTTAGTTTTTCAGAACCGCATTTATCGCATTTATCCGGCAACTTTCTGGTATAGCCGCAGTAATGGCACATCATTCGGTCGTTTTTTCTGTGGTAAGTAAGCGGTATGCTGCAATTTGGACACTCGATAACGCTTTTGCAGTCCATGCACACCGCAAAAGTATGAAATCCCCGTCTGTTTAGCAGCAATATAGACTGTTCGCCGCAGTCGAGGTTCTTTTTGAGTCTTCCTATAAGATACCGGCTGAAAAGCCCGTCGTTGCCCTTAGAGCCTTCCTCCATCATATCAACTATCTTAACTTCCGGAAGTTCAGTTCCCGAATACCTTTCAGGCAGTTCAAACAGGCTGAACCTCCCCGTCTGGGTGTAGTAGTAAGTTTCAATGGACGGCGTTGCGGAAGCCATCACCAGCAGGGCGTTATTGAAGCCGCACCTTTGTATAGCTGCGTCTCTGGCGTGATATCTGGGTGATGAGTCCGACTTATAGGAGCTTTCGCCCTCCTCGTCCATAATGATGATACCCAGGTCTTTACAAGGAGCAAACACTGCGCTTCTTGTGCCGATAACTATTCTTGCATCGCCGTTTTTGATACGTTTGAACTCATCTATCCTCTGTCCCAGAGAAAGGTTTGAATGTATCACCGCAACGGTATTCCCGAAGTAGGAAAGAAATTTTCCCACCATCTGAGGGGTTATAGCTATTTCCGGCACAAGCATTATCGCAGATCTTCCTCTGCGCAGAACCTTATCTATCAGTTTTATAAAGACCGAAGTCTTGCCGCTGCCGGTAACTCCCAGCAGCAATGCCCCTGCCGGCTTGCCTTTGTCCACAAGAGAAAGTATGCCGTTCAGTGCGTTTGACTGTGCAGGATTAAGCACAATGCTGTCAGGCGATGACCTTTCCATGCCGGCGTCATCAGCCGCAGCCCTCAGCACTTCGTACTCGTATTCATACAAAACGCCCGACTTGACCAGATTTCTCACGATCGTAGCGGTGACGTTTGTCATATAGCAAATTTCTTTTACCGAAGCGGTTTCATACTCCTCCAGCAGTTCAACGACCAGTCTCTGCTTCTGAGTTAGTTTCTTAACGATACTGCCGTTCAGGTAGCCTTCACTCAGCGACACCATTCTGACCATCTCGTCGCCCACACGTCGTTTCAGGTCGTCAACTTCTTCGACAACGCCTTTTTCAACAAGGCTTTCAACCACAGCTTTTTTTGACGGGTCAGCCCTGAAATCCAGAAACGTATCCACCTCACGGTCGGAGACGGCGTTTTTCAAAAAGGTCACAACTGAGCGTTCCTCATCGGTAAGATACTCGCTTATCTCCATATTAGCAAGTCTGTATCTCTGCTTATAATTGTAAGCAAAACCGCTGGGTATCACCGTTTTGAACGCTTCATAATAAGTACAGTAAGTGGTTTCTTTGAGCCAGAAGATCAGCCTCATCAGTTCATCGGTCACAAGGCTTTCATCGTCGATAATTTGCAGGACAGGTTTCAGCGCAGGGTCGTGGGTATCACGCTGGTATGTTCTGGTAACAAACCCGATACGCTTTCTGTTTCCTCTGCCAAACGGCACAAGCACCCTTGTACCTGAATCTATCTTATCTTTAAATTCATTTGGGACAGAGTAGCTGTACTCGGTATCATAACTGTATGAAGCGTTGCTCATAGCAACTTTTGCAACAAGAAATACACCCAGCATACGCTCACCCCGTCCACGGCAGACAAATTATTCGTTATCCTCGCCTTTTGGTTCTACCAGTCTGTACTCGTTGGCGGCGAACTGAGCCACCGCAGTTTTTACAGGCTTATCGTTAAGTATGACTTTGTTTTCAAAAGCCTCGTCGGTTATTTCTCTGGCTCTTTTGGCAATAGCGATCACCAGCGAATAATAGCTCTCGTTGTTTTTAAGTATCTGGTTTACAGAAGGTCTAAGCATCTTTAAGCACCTCGTCTATCAAATCAATGTTTTTTCTTTTTTCAAGTCTTGCCGCCCTTATGACCGTTTTAAAGTCGTCAACGGCTTTTTCCAGTTCATCGTTCACAAGTATATAATCGTACTTGCCGGCGTTTTTGATCTCCTCCACTGCCTGAGCCACACGCATCTCCACCTGAGTGGCATTTTCAGTGCCGCGTTTCAGCAGGCGTCTGCGAAGTTCAGCCACAGACGGCGGCAAAATAAAAATGAACACAGCTTCGGGCATCATAGCTCTTACCTGGTCAGCGCCTTTGGTCTCAATCTCAAGCACCACGTCTTTGCCGGCAGCCAGATTTTCCTCAACAGGTATTCTTGGCGTTCCGTAAAAGTTTCCGCAATACTCAGCAGATTCCAGCACGTCTCCATTGGCGTTCATCTGCTCGAACTGTTCTTTTGTGACAAAATGGTAATGCACCCCGTCAACTTCATTTTCTCTGGGAGCTCTTGTAGTAAGAGACACAGAATAAAATACCTTATCCGGCTGATTAAACACCTGACTCAGGATAGTTCCCTTTCCGCAGCCTGACGGCGCTGAGATCACATAGAGCATACCTCTTTCACTCATCGTCTGCCGCCTCCTCGTCATCGTCTATTCTTCCTGCCACGGTCTCAGGCTGTTTTGCGGAAAGAATAATATGGTCGCTGTCCATGACAATGACCGCTCTTGTCCTTCTGCCGTAGGTAGCGTCTATAAGCGTTCCCTTGTCCTTGGCTTCCTGTATCATACGCTTTATCGGAGCGGATTCAGGGCTTACAATCGCCACCAGTTTTGAGGAAGATATCATATTCCCGAAACCAATGTTAATAAGCTGCATAACTTCCTCCTATTCTATATTCTGTATCTGTTCTCTGATCTTTTCGATCTCAGATTTCAGGTCTACCACCATTCGGGTAATTGCAAGGTCCTGACATTTTGAACCGGTCGTGTTGGCTTCCCTGTTCATTTCCTGGACTAAAAAATCCAGTTGCTTGCCTATCTGCTCATCAGATGCGATGTGCTTTCTGAACTGAGCAATATGGCTTTTCAGCCGGACAGTTTCTTCATCGACAGCGGTCTTATCCGCAAAGATAGCCGCCTCAGTAAGTATCCTGCTCTCATCTATGCTGCGGTCGTTAAGGAGTTCTTTCAGCTTGGAAAAAAGTCTGTTCCTGTATAGTTCAGTGACCTGCGGCGATCTTTCTTCTATCTGCGAAACCAAGCTTTCCATACGGTCAAGCCTTGAAGAAATGTCCTCTTTGAGCTTTTCGCCCTCAAGTTCTCTCACAGAGACAAATTTTTCAAGAGCCGTTTCAGTCACCTGCTTTACAGCTTCCCAGATCTCGTCCTCGTCCTCGGTGGTCTTTCTTACTGTAAAGACTTCCGGCAGCCGCATTATATGTGAAAGAGCCACATCGTCCGGAAGCCCCAGCTGTTCGTTAGCCGCCCTGAGCGCAGAAAGGTATCCCTGGGCAGTTTTCAGGTTGAGTTCTATTCCCAGGTCCGCCCCCTCGTTATTGACCACAGACACCGACACTTCGACCTTGCCTCTGCCTACCTTGCCGCTCAGGAAGTTTTTGAGCTTTTCATCAAGATAGCCGTAAGCCCTGGGCGTTCTTGCATTGAACTCAAAGTACCTGTGATTGACCGCTCTTATCTCAACGGTTATCTCTCTTGCACCGACAAGGCGACGTTCTCTTCCGTAGCCGGTCATACTTCTTATCATAATATCTCCCCTAAATTATTGATCTTTGACACTTCTTTTTATTATAACATCTGAGCTAAATAAATCAAGCAAAATTAACTAATTGTTAATACATAATTTACTAGATGAAAATATATTTGCTGAACAATTCCTTTATCCCAGAGCAAACGACAAAAGTATCGTACTTTTTGAAAACGTCTGCGGAAGTAGAGCCGGTGGTCACGGCAGCGAAAGCCACGCCTGCATTTACTGCGGTCTCGGCGTCTATGTAGCTGTCTCCCACATAAAGGGTCTTATCCTTTTGAGAACCCAGCTTACTTATAATAGTATTGAGACCTGTGG
Organism: uncultured Clostridia bacterium; assembly: GCA_947631585.1. Lineage (GTDB taxonomy): Bacteria > Bacillota > Clostridia > Oscillospirales > Ruminococcaceae > JAAZZIT01. Next base: position 7,443 of record CANRLY010000041.1, on the reverse strand, counting down.
GGGCTGGCTTCCAGCAGGAAACGTCCTCGCTGCCGATTATCATATCCACTTCAAGGGGCTTTTGCTGTTTTTCAAAAGTTTCAACGATCCTATAGCGATATTTTGTTGAAACTATCCCCGTCTTACAGCCCATGCTCCTGAGCTTTGCCAGCGTTTCAACTGCGCCGTCAAAAAAGTAAGTCTGTGCTGCCATTACATCGTCTGCCTTTTTGACATAGCATTTTCTCATCTGCTGTTTGACCTGCTCATCGGTGACTCCGCACAGCTGCTGAAAGCCGTCCTCAAGCGTAAGACCGATAGTATTATAGATCTCCTCGTCTGACGGGATCTTATAGCCAAATTCTCCCAGAGTATGCCTGAAGCATATAAATATCGCTGCGGAGGAGTCCGCAAGAGTCAGGTCGAAGTCAAAAATAAAGGTATCAAGATCGTTTATCATTTTATTCCCCTATTCAACAGTTACTGATTTTGCAAGATTTCTCGGTTTATCGGGATTTATACCCTTTGCCACGGAGGTATAATAAGCGATCAGCTGAAGAGGTACTATCGCCAGCATGGGCATCAGGATATCGTCTATGGACGGGATACCTATGACATAGTCGGCGGCTTCCTCAGAGACGTTTATATTCTCGTGGGTAATGAATATGACTTTCGCTCCCCTGGTCTTGACTTCCAGAACGTTATTGAGCGTCTTTTCGTAAAGTTTCCTCTGGGTCGCAACTGCGATGACCGGCATTTCATCGGTTACCAGTGAGATAGTGCCGTGTTTAAGTTCACCGGCAGCGTAAGATTCCGAATGGATATAGGAAACCTCTTTCAGTTTAAGAGAACCTTCCATAGAAAGAGCATAGTCAAGTCCCCTGCCGATATAAAGGAGACTGTCTGCGTTCATGAGCTGATGGGCGATGTACTGACAGCTGCTCTGTGTTTCAAGGAGAGCGCCAACTTTTTCAGGGACCTGCTCCAGCACGGAAGTGAGCCTTACACATTCCTCTTTGCTGATAGTTCCCTTAGCATAGGCAAGCTCGAACGCAAACAGGTAAAACATCGCTATCTGCACCATATACGCCTTTGTGGACGCCACCGCTATCTCCGGACCGGCGTGGGTATAAAGCACCATATCGGCTTCCCTTGCGATGAAAGAGCCTTTCACGTTGACGATTCCAAGAGTATCTGCGCCCATTTCCTTTGCTATTCTGAGAGCTTCTTTGGTGTCCGCCGTCTCGCCCGACTGAGAGACCAGTATCACCAGGTCATTGTCACTGATGATCGGGTCTCTGTATCTGAACTCAGAAGCAACGTCCACCGTCACGGACACTCTTGCAAGCTTTTCGATAATGTATTTTCCCAACATACCTGCGTGCATGGCAGTTCCGCAGGCAACTATAAAAATGTTATTGTATGCAGCCAGTCTTTCGGGAGTTATCCCACATTCGCTGAGGTCTGGCATACCGTTGCTGATCCTGGGAGTTATAGTGGTCTTTATCGCTGTAGGCTGTTCGTTTATCTCTTTAAGCATAAAATGCTCAAAGCCGCCCTTTTCAGCCGATTCCATATCCCAGTCGGCAACGCTCACCTGCTTGTTCACGTCTATGCCGTGGATATCAGTTACCGAAACGCCGCTGCTGTTTATTCTGACGATCTCGTTTTCCTCGATCAGGATATAACGGTTGGTATACTTCAAAAACGCAGGCACGTCAGAAGCAATGAAATACTCGTCATCGCCGACGCCGACTATCATCGGGGAATCTTTCCGCACCGCAAAGACAGTATCGGGAAAGTCCTTGAAAATGATACCCAGAGCGTAGGAGCCTTCTATTTCCTTTACCACCCTTGTGATAGCTTCCATAGGATCGCCGCTATAGTAAAAATCAAGCAGTTTGGCAACTGTTTCCGTATCTGTCTGGCTCTCGAAAACATAGCCTTTTTTCTCAAGAAAAGACTTCAGTTCCTTGTAATTCTCGATTATTCCATTATGAACTATGGAAAGTCGGGCGTTGCCGTGAGGGTGAGAATTGATATCGGAGGGTTCGCCGTGGGTCGCCCATCTGGTGTGACCTATACCGCAGTGCCCGTGAAAAGTGCTGTCGCTGCGGAGCTTTTCCTCCAGTATTTTCAGTTCGCCCTTGGTTTTCTTAACTTTTATGCTGTCGTTGTCCAGAATTGCTATACCTGCCGAATCATAGCCTCTGTATTCCAGTTTTGACAAAGCGTCTATCAGAACATTTGTACAATCCTTTTTTCCTACATAACCTACAATACCGCACATACAAAATAGTCTCCTTTTGCCGCAAGGCATATATTCATACAAAATAATGATACCACACTACAGCAGGAATTGCAAGTAAAATTTACTTCAAGCCGTAAAAATCCTCAAGTTAAAAAATTTATGATTGAAAAAGCCGACAGAATGTGTTACAATATAAAATAATTATCTTTTGCAAAGGAGCAGGCGGCATGAACCTTTCGGATAACAAAGAACGTTTTATAAGCATTTACAAGGAAAACATAGCCCGTCCGGGGTCTGAGAAACTGCTGGATTATCTTTTGTCGTCGTCCAGCGACTTTTTCGCTGCGCCGGCATCGACCCGTTATCATGGGAACTACGAGGGCGGTCTGCTGGAACATTCGCTGAACGTTTACGACTGTCTGTGCGACTATCTGAGCCGGGAGAAAGTCAAGAATGATTTCGGACTGGAATACAGCGATGAGACTATCGCTATCGTTTCCCTGCTTCACGACCTGTGCAAGATAAACGTATACAAAAGCGGTTTCAGGAACGTCAAGGGTGAGGACGGCGTATGGCGGCAAGTACCGAATTACACTTATGACGACAATTTGCCATACGGTCACGGAGAAAAATCCGTTTACATAATTTCGGGATTTATGCGGCTTTCCCGTGAAGAAGCATTTGCCATCAGGTATCACATGGGATTTTCCGGCGAAGAAAACAAGAACACTGTGGGAAATGCGCTGGAGATGTTTCCGCTTGCGCTTGCTCTTAACATTGCCGACATGGAGGCAAGTTTTCTTATCGAGGGAAAGAACAACGTTTGAGGTTGATTTTTTCAGAAGAATATGTTATAATAATTTTCACATTTGAATAGATCATATTGCCTTTTCAGTTGGAAGTATATTTTATATGCGGGTATGTGTGAAGCAGTCGAACAAGTTCGACGCACAGACACGATAGGTTCAGGCGCATTGCGTTGTTGAAATATCTTCTGCTGTTGGCGGAGGTAAAAATATAAACTGAATATGCGGGTATGTGTGAAGCAGTCGAGCAAGCTCGACGCACAGACACGATAGATTTAGGTGCGTTACGTTGTTGGTATATTCTCTGCTGTTGGCGGAGGTGAAAATATAAAACTGAATATGCGGGTATGTGTGAAGCAGTCGAACAAGTTCGACGCACAGACACGATAGGTTCAGGCGCATTGCGTTGTTGGAATATCTTCTGCCGTTGGCGGAGGTAAAAATATAAAACTGAATATGCGGGTATGGTGAAACTGGCAGACACGATAGATTTAGGTTCTATTGCCAATGGCGTGCAGGTTCAAGTCCTGTTACCCGCACCAGCAGCGTAACGCTGCACTTATTTTCGGGACACAAAGCGATGTGTCCCGTTTTTGTTCCCGTGAATAAAGATTTGCATAACTTTCGTCATACCTTTTTTGCGGATTCCGTATCATTTGCAGCGACTTTTCATTTATACTTGTGGAAAAGTCACCTCTCGCTCATTTCGTCGCTCCTCCTTTCCAAAACGAGTCTCGCTTGCTTATCCTGTTCGTTTGTAAACGCATTCACGACGGATAAGCTGCGCTACCAACTCGTTTTGGTTATGAGAAAAGCTGCACCTGTTTTCGGGGTACAAAGTGATGTACCCCGTTTTTGTTCTCGTAATAATACTTTTATTAGTTCTAATAAAAGATACAATACCTCGAGGCAATCGAGAGGTATTGTTATTTTTGTGCTGTTTTGCAGTACAGGAATTGAACCTGTGGGGCAACGTCCTGTTACCCCAACAAAATGCTTGCTTTAAAATTAACATTTACAAACGATAATCAAGAAATTTGCTTTTCCTGCAAAAGTATGCTATGATAAAACGTGTAGCCTGTGGGTATTAAGTTTTAGCGGCAAATTGTGATTTGGAGAGGATTTTATGGAACGATTTGAATTGAACGACGGCGATAAGAGACTGATAGAAATTGCATTGGAAGTATTAAAAGAGAATTTCGACGATGGCATATATAATCATACGGTGGGGTGCGCTGTTCGGTGCAATAACGGCAACATCTTCAAGGGTGTAAACTGTGATGGTATCCATGGTTCCTGCGCAGAGTATATAACAATTGGTACCGCTATATCAGCAGGTGAAAGAAATTTTGATACTATTGTGGCGGTCCACGAAAAGCATTTGAATTGCGTTATACCGCCTTGCGGGAATTGCAGGCAAATGCTGTACGAATATTGTCCGGATATAAAAGTGATCGTGAATGATGAAAACGGTGATCTTATCAAAGTGAAAGCTAAAGATCTGCTGCCATTTGCATGGAAACCGGTAATATGCTGATCGCCTATTTATCAAACAAATAATTCAAGCGCCGTTACTGCGGCGCTTTTTCTATTCTAAAAAGGGGGAAGTTAAGCTTTTTCGCCTTTTATCAAAACATTTAACTAATAATATATGGATTTTCTTTTTTCTGATAAACCAATGCTTTCGGGTATAATAAAGATATCAATTTGGAGTGAGCAGGAAGTGTTGATTCAGTGCTTGACGAAATTACCCAAATACAAAATCAATCCTTTAATAATTTCAAATTTGCAAGAATAACCGGCGTTTCTTCTTCGTCGTTTTCACCCTTCCACCAAACGATAAATCGAACGTTTGCCGATACCGGATAAAACCCTTTTCCAATTAAGCCGTTCAGCTTCATGGAAAACGATTTTGAGAATTTAGCAATATTGACTGTTCTTCCGTTTAACTCTGATGACAAATACGGGGCGTTTATACTCAATGGATCACCGCTCCGCAAGGACTTAACGAGGTCTTTTCTTGATTTAAAGTAGTCCAGCACGACATCTCTGTGCGTAGTATGTAAGATCAGCTCCTTGGGTTCAGGATAAAGCGTATCGTCATACACATTTTCTACGCCGACTGCCTCACAATTGCCCAAAACATCACTATTGCAGTGAATATACAAAGAGTTTTTCGCTCTCGTCAGTCCAACATAGATCCGCCGTTTTTCCTCGTCTTTGTACGCATGACAATTATTGAGCAAAAGATATACCGTATCAAATTCACGGCCTTTTGACTTGTGTATTGTAGAAACGAATACCGTTTCATTTTCGTCTGCATAAAAATCCTCATAATGCGATTCTGCAATGAACTCATCGAGATCGCTGCGGTATTTCACAGAATATGTACTTTCAAAATCATTCATCAAGCGCAGACAATTCTCAAGACAAACGCTTCGGGCATAATTACGGCGCAATTCTTCCTTTGCTTTTTTCCATAATTCATCAGAGATAACAGGCGTATTCGAACCTTCATCTATCACCTTTAACATGAACCGGATCTCCGCAAGATCAGATAATCTAAATCCGTCCATCGACTGGATAAGTTTTGCCCGTATGTTGTGTTTCAGAAGCAATCCCATGATCCGCAGCGCTTCATCATTGGTGTTTGTAAGAACCGCAATACTGCCGTCTTTGCGTGTTTTGATAAGCTGACGAACCAGCGGTATCTCCATATTGGAGCACTCATAGTGGGAGATCAAAACCTTTCCTGCGTCCTCTTTTACAGGGACAATGGGCTCAGATTTCATACGCTGCCCTATCTTTTCTGCAAATCGGTTTGCAAGGCACACAATAGAGGTACTGCTTCTGAAATTCTCAGTCATCTCATATTTGACGGCGTTCTTTTCTTCAAGTAACGCACGCATATATTTAGAGTCCGAGCCACGAAACTCATAAATGTTCTGGTCGTCATCTCCTACGGCGATCACACGCATATCGTCATTTCTGCTCATCAAAGCACATATCAGACGGTATTCATTCTCGTCCATATCCTGCGCCTCGTCGATCACGAGAACGTTTTTCGTGATCTTTCCCGGTTCCACCTCTCCGTTTTCGATCAGATCGGCAGCGTTTTTCACAACGTCTTCAACGCCATCCAGACTACCGATCTTGCCCAACAGATCAAAGCAATAGGAGTGAAACGTTTTGATCTCAACGAACTTTGATGCGTTCCCGATCAATGCGGTAAGGCGCTTTTTGAACTCTGTTGCGGCAGCACGAGAAAAAGTGAGCATTAGTAATTGCTCATGTTTTACGTCCTCCATCAAGAGCAAAGAAGCAAGCTTATGGACAAGCACTCGTGTTTTGCCGCTGCCGGGTCCTGCCGCCACGACAATATACTTTGAATCAGAATCGTTTATAATGGTCGATTGAACATCGGACAATTCATCAAACAATTTATTGTATTTTTCAGGGGTGATATTTCGTTCTATCTCTTTGGCACGATCTCCCTTGAAATACTTCGCCAGGAATTTCCTAAAATCCATTTGAAAATAATCCTGAACAAATTCAAGCGCCATGTTATAGTCTCGCACCATCAGATTGGCGTATTCGCCCACTATGTGTATCTGACGGATCTTCATTTTATAAAACTCGTCAAGTAATTTATAATCGTCGGATTTATAACGAACTTTGTTATCCATTATCAAACGACGGATCTCCATTCCGTTATAAATCACCAGGAACCCACCCTCGATTTTCAATGCGCCGATCTTTGACAGATAAAGCAGTGCGTCTTCAACATCAGTGAGGGTCGTTTGACCGGATTCGATATCCAGTCTGGGACTGGCATTATACTCATTGAATAATCCCACCAGCGAGAACTCAACTGTTTTTTCATCTCTGCCGGATACGGTTGGTACTGCTTTTGAAAACAGAGATCCTAAAATAAATTCACAAAGTCCTATTCTGCGCTCAAACTTTGCGTTCAGCGCAGACAGTTCCATCGCAGGAACGATAGTTACGGAATGTGTAGAGCCATCTTGTTCTTTGCGAATATAATTTTTGATGGTGAGAAAATACAAAAGAGTCCGAAGATTTTTTACGGTAGATGAAGAAATCCCTTCTTTCAGTGCATTGTCGTTTAATTGCTTTAACGAATAATTGCAGCCTTCGGCGGTGAGCTGCGCCAACAAAAACCGTTCAAGCCTGGCAAACCGTTCCAAGATCAGTTTCGATTTGTTTTCCGTATCGGAACTATAAATATAGGCGGACATATCCAGCATATCGGCAAGCAGGTTTTCCTGCCGCATAAGATTTATGCAGTCGATCACTTCGTCTTTGGTAATTCCCAAAGTATCAGCCAGATAATCCACACGGCTTTCCGCATCATCATTCCCTGCCTGAGCGATACTGCGGCTCGAG
>CANRLY010000040.1 GCA_947631585.1 uncultured Clostridia bacterium | reverse complement strand
GCGCCGCTTCCCACTGAGATATCTATAGTTATCTCATCGGCGGCAAGAACTTCCGAGGCTATTTCCACCGAAAATCTTTCTATTGCTCCGTTGCGGCAGACGCAGACTCTTCCGCCCTCAGACCCAAGGGAAATTTTTACCATATCCATTTCGACCTCGGCATCTGCGTAGCCTATTGCGCAGAGTATCCTGCCGCAGTTGGCGTCCTCTCCGAACATGGCGGCTTTCACCAGAGATGAACATATCACGCTTTTGGCAATTACTATAGCCTGCTCGTCGTCAACAGCGCCCTTTACGTTACATTCCAGCAATTTAGTTGCGCCCTCGCCGTCTTTTGCAAGCATTCTTGTAAGGTTCATCATAACTATATACAGCGCCTGCCTGAACTTCTCATAATCCTCGCCCTCAGTCTCTATCGTAGGGTTATCCGCAAGGCGGTTAGTCATGACTGTCACCATATCGTTGGTGGACTGGTCGCCGTCTATGGAAAGGCAGTTATATGTAACTTTCACCACGTCTGTAAGAGCTTTTTGCAGCAAAGGAACGGTTATATCGCAGTCGCTGGTGATGAAATTAAGGGTAGTAGCCATATTGGGGTGTATCATTCCGCTGCCTTTGCCCATGCCGCCCACACGACAGGTCTTTCCGCCGACTGTAAATTCCACAGCCACTTCTTTTTTAACTGTATCGGTAGTCATTATCGCCGTTGCCGCCTTTAAGTTGCCGCAAAACGAAAGTCCTTTTGCAAGAGGTCCTATTGCCGTTCTTACCGCTTTCATATTGAGCGGAACTCCGATAACTCCGGTAGAAGCAACTATTATCTCCTCCGGCACGGTGTCAACCACCTCTGCTGTAAGGCGGCACATTTCCATGGCGTTTTTCTCTCCGTCAGGGTTGCCGGTATTGGCGTTTCCAGAATTGACTATTATTGCTCTTGCCCTGCCGCCTGTTGCCTCCAGGTTTCTTTTTGTAACTACAACAGGTGCGCCTTTGACCTTATTCTGGGTATAAACTGCCGCAGCGTTGCAAAGCCGGTCGCTGACGATCATCGCTATATCGTTCTTCTTGTTTTCCTGCGGCGGAAGCTCGAAGCCGTCAAACGGAGAAAGCGTTTCTTTTATGCCGCAGTAAACGCCGCTTGCCCGGTATCCCATAGCCGCACACACGCCGCCCTCTACATATTTATAGCCGTCAAATTCTTTAAACGATATCTCTTTCATTTATATTCCTCCAGTTACAGCAGCGATATCTATTAACTGAAAACAAGTCTGCAAAACTCATTTCTTTAGCCTGTTTGTTTCAAAAAATTTTCTGTCTTTAAGCGTCCAAGTTACCGCCTTTGTATCACGGACGCCCACCTCGCTCAGAGGTCTGGGTCTGCTTTCATGTACTCTGTTGTCAGACTGGGCATGGCGGACAAAATACACAGAAGTCATCAAATTCTCCTTTCAGACAAGCCCGGCAGCCTCGTCCAAGCCAAGCATTATATTCATGTTCTGCACGGCTGCCCCTGAAGCTCCCTTTCCAAGATTGTCAAGGCGTGAAGCGATAAGTATGCGGTCGTCATTGCCAAAAACAAATATTTGCAGCTGGTTGCTGCCCTCCAGGGTATTAGCCGGCAGGAAACCGTCCGGTAGCGTATCGCCGCCGCCCAGTTCCATAACTTTGACAAATCGCTGTCCGGCGTAGTGCTGCGAAAGCACAGAATGTATATCTTCCGGAGTATATTTTTTCGGCAGAGTTCTGGCGACCAAAGGAACGCTTACCACCATTCCTGCATAAAAATCGTCAACTATAGGGTTGAACATCGGCGGATATTCAAGACCGCATATTTTCTGCATTTCGGGGATATGCTTATGGTTCTGGGAAAGGGCGTACTGTCTTGGCGAAAACATTTCTTTTGTCTTTGCGCCGTCCATTGCGGCGATCATTTTCTTTCCGCCGCCGCTGTAGCCTGAGACCGCATGGGATATAACAGGATAGTCTTTCGGCAGAACTCCGGCTTCCACCAGCGGATAAACTATGCTTATGAAGCCGCTGGCATAGCACCCTGGGTTTGCGACTTTCTTTGCGGAACTTATCCTTTCTCTGTGAGCCGCCGAAAGCTCCGGGAATCCGTAAGCCCAATCGGGGTCTGTCCTATGGGCGGTGGAGGCGTCTATTATACGGGTAGACGGGTTTTCCACCAGGGCAGCAGCTTCTTTAGCCGCAGCGTCAGGCAGGCAGAGAAAGGTTATATCGGACGAGTTTATCAGCCATTTTCTTTCGTTTACGTCCTTGCGCTTGTCCTCATCTATAAGAAGAACTTCTATATCGCTGCGCTTTTCAAATCTTTCAAATATCTGAAGCCCGGTCGTTCCCTCTTTGCCGTCAATAAAGACCTTGGTTTTCATAATATCCTCCCTGCCGCAGGTCAGTCATCGACTATGCTGCGGTATTTATTTTCTTTTTTCTTATTATTCTTGCCGTTCTTATTTCCGTCGCCTTTGCCGCCGTGCATGACGTTTCCCAGACCGCAGCCGAAAAACACCGTCACTACGGTCATTACTATAACGTTTGGCAGCGCATATCTGAGCAGTTCCGTAAAAACGAACCCTGCCACAGAGAGCAGTACCATTGCCGCCGGCAGGAAGATCACAATGCCGTGTCTGCGTGAGACCAGATAGCAGCTCACCGCCGTGAACACGGGGTATATCACGCTGTAGCAAACTATGAACCCGGCGACATATTCCAGCGCTGAGCCGGTGAGAAACACCAGTCCCACCGGTATAAGAAGCCACAGAAAAAGGGTCGCAGCGGCAGCAGAATGTTTGTTTTCCCAAATGGATCTAATTATTTTCATCTAGTTTTTTCCTTGTGTAGGCTATCTGCTTTTTCACCTGTTCGGGAGCAGGTCCGCCGGGGACGTTTCTGAGCATTACGCAGTTTTTCAGGTCTATAGCTTCATAGACGTCCTGTTCAAAAGTTTCACAGAGTTTTTTATACTCGCTCAGAGGAAGTTCCTCCAGAGTAAGGCTCTTTTCTATACAAACTGCCACCAGCGACCCGGTGATCTTGTAGGCGTCCCTGAAAGGCAGACCTTTTTTCACCAGATAATCCGCACAGTCGGTAGCGTTTATAAAGCCCTTTGCCGCCGCTGAACGCATATTCTCCGGAAGCACTTTCATGGTATCCAGCATAGGTATAAACGTTTTAAGGCAAAGCTTCACGGTATCCACCGCATCGAAGATCGCAGGCTTGTCCTCCTGCATATCCTTATTATAAGCAAGGGGAGTTCCCTTCATCATTGTAAGCAAAGTGTTCAGGTCGCCGTATACCCTGGAGGTCTTGCCGCGGATAAGTTCGGTAACATCGGGGTTTTTCTTTTGCGGCATTATGGAGGAACCTGTTGCAAAGGCGTCGTCCAGTTCTATAAATTTAAATTCCCAGGAACACCAGAGAATTATCTCCTCGGAAAACCGTGAAAGGTGCATCATCAGTATAGAGACAGCCCCTGCAAGTTCTATACAGAAGTCCCTGTCGGACACGCCGTCCAGAGAGTTCTGGGATATCTCGTCAAATCCCAGCAGATCGCAGACCCTCTGTCTGTCGATGGGATAAGTAGTCGAGGCAAGCGCACCGCTTCCCAGCGGCATAACGTTCATGCGCTTGTAAGTATCTTCCAGTCTGCTCTTATCCCTAAGCAGCATCTGAGCGTAAGCCATCAGGTGATGTGCAAAAGTCACCGGCTGAGCCCTTTGCATATGGGTATAGCCGGGCATGATAGTTTCAAGGTTATTTTCCGCAAGTTTTACAAGGGTCCTTATGAGCTGTTCCACATAAGATACGATCTCTTTTATCTCGTCACGAAGGTACATTCTTATATCAAGAGCCACCTGATCGTTCCTGCTCCTTGCGGTGTGAAGTCTTTTTCCGGTATCGCCCAGACGTCTGGTAAGTTCCGCCTCCACGAACATATGGATATCCTCAGCATCAGGGTCGATAGACAGTTTTCCGCTGTCAAGGTCGGCAAGTATGCCATTAAGACCGCCGATTATGGCGTCGCTTTCGCTTTTGTCGATTATTCCACATTCTCCAAGCATTGTCGCATGAGCCACAGAGCCTTGTATATCGTGGCGGTACATTCTTGCGTCAAAGGACACAGACGAGTTGAAGTCGTTTACTCTGTCGTCCACCTCTTTGGAAAATCTTCCTGCCCACATTTTAGTTGACATATTTTACCCACCTTACTATTTATGATTTCTGCTGCCAGAGGAAACTTTCATCAAAAAAGGCACGGGCAAAATAATCCTACGCCACGCAGAATTATCCTGCCCGCAAGGTATCAGCAGTACGACTGAAGATCAGTTGCCTTTTTCAGCCTGCTCTATGAGCTTCTGGATATCGTAGCCGTTGATCTTCAGACCGTCAATTTTGCAGTCGTCTATCTCAACGTTAGTCATATCGCAGTGAATGAATGTTGAGTTTTTCAGGTCAGGGTTCCTGAATTCTATGTTGTTCATGATAGAACAGCCGAATCTGGAATTGCTCAGGTTCACCCCAAGGAATTTACTCTTTACCATATAGAGATCGGAAAATACCGCATCGCTCATGGTCACGTTGTCAAATCCCACTCCCTGCATATTAACGTCATTAAAGCGGCTTTCTTTAAGGTTCACGTTTGTGAAGCTTGCTCCTCCCATATTAACGTCCTCAAAAGACGAGTTAGGAAGGCTGTCGTATGTTATTTCCACTTTCTTATCAAGTTCGTGTTCATATTTGATATTATCAGCCATGATAATTCCCCCCGATTCTGATATTACTGCTTGTTGTTTCTCTTCTGCTCGAGTTTGGCTCTTACCTTGATAGGCAGACCGAACAGGTTTATGAAGCCTGCGGAATCAGCCTGGTCGTAAACGTCATCTTCGTCAAATGTAGCCACTTCCTCATCATAAAGGGTATAAGGAGAGGTAACTCCGGCGTTGATGATGTTGCCCTTATACAGTTTGAGTTTGACATCGCCGGTAACTGTTTTCTGGGTCTCGGTGACAAATGCGCTCATCGCCTCTCTGAGAGGTGTGAACCACTGACCGTTATAAACTACGTCGGCAAACTTAATGGAGAGATACTGTTTTATCCTTGCAGTCTCCTTGTCGATAGTGATAGTCTCCAGCACCTCGTGAGCGTGGTAGAGTATAGCTCCTCCGGGAGTCTCATAAACGCCTCTGGATTTCATTCCCACAAGGCGGTTCTCCACCAGGTCGGCAAGACCGATACCGTTTGCTCCGCCCAGCTGGTTGAGCTTTTCAACTATCTGTACAGGTCCCATCTCAACGCCGTCAATAGCGGTAGGAACGCCTTTTTCAAAGTGTATGGTCACATATGTAGCCTTATCGGGAGCCATCTCAGGGGAAACGCCCAGTTCCAAAAAGCCCTCTTTATTATACATAGGCTCGTTTGCTGGGTCCTCAAGGTCAAGACCCTCATGAGAAAGATGCCACAGGTTCTTATCCTTGGAATAGTTAGTCTCTCTGCTTATCTTCAGAGGGATATGGTGAGCCTCGGCGTAATCTATCTCCTCGTCTCTGGATTTAAGATCCCAGATCCTCCAGGGAGCGATTATCTGCATATCGGGAGCAAAAGCCTTTATTGCCAGTTCAAAGCGAACCTGATCGTTGCCCTTTCCGGTACAGCCGTGGCAGATAGCGTCTGCGCCCTCGGCAATAGCGATCTCGGCGATCCTTTTTGCGATGATAGGTCTGGCAAAGGAAGTTCCCAGCATATATCTGTTTTCATAGATAGCCCCTGCCTGCACTGTCGGGAAAACATAATCCCTTACAAATTCTTCTTTAAGGTCCTCGATATAGAGCTTGGAAGCGCCGGTCTTTATTGCCTTTTCCTCAAGACCGTCAAGTTCAGTTCCCTGTCCCACGTCGCCGGAAACAGCGATGACCTCGCAGTTATTATAATTCTCTTTGAGCCACGGAATGATTATAGAGGTATCCAGTCCTCCCGAATAAGCCAGCACAACTTTTTTGATCTCTTTTGCCATTATTTTTTCCTCCTACCAGATATATTAAGTAATATTTTTAACTGTCAGCTTCATCACCGTTCAGACAAATATCACGCACAATAAGCATATTATACACCGTAAAAAGCATTTGTCAAGGGGTTTTATGCAGTTTTTTATAATAAATTTGCATATTTTTCTTTAAAACTGCATAAATATGCAATATTTAAACGAATATACTGTATAATATTCATTGCACTGATAAGCAGCCGAAAACAGCGTCCGGTGAAAGCATACGAACGCAAGCATTAAGTTACAGGGTCATTCAGGCAAGCCCGACCATTATTAAAGGTACGCCTCCTCACTTTGCAGATTGGCTCAGACCATCAAGACCTATAGGCGTTCATACTTATTTTTAGTATATCACAAAACTATCACAATTGCAAGATGTTTTGTTGAAAAACAATTATTTTACACAACATATTGTGTTTTGACATAAAACAAGACCGTTTGCGGCAGGCGGTCTCCTATTGACAAATGGTATTAAAATGTGGTATATAATATATAAGAGGTTTTTTGATCTTCCGGTCGCTGAAACGCTTTTTTCAACGGTCGTTTCAAATAAATCAGAAAGAGGTGTTTTGCAATGAAAAAGATGATGTTTTTTGCAACTGCTCTGGCAGCCTCGGCGCTCGTCTCAGGACTTGCTCTCAAAGGCGGCGGAATGTTGAGAGCGTCGGCTGCATGGGAACAGACAGATCAGTATTATTACTATGATACCGATAATGACGGCAGCTATGATGGGTGCTTTATTTTCGACGCTGACATAAACACCAAAAAAGCAACTATAAAAGATATATACAGCTATGACGGCGGAAATGTGGTTATCCCGCCGGTGATGGAAAACGTTGACATCTGGTATTCTGATGATAAGGGTTATTACACCGATGTTAAAACTTACAACTTCACTGTCACCGCCATAGACGTTCCTGTATACGACTACGACTACTGGCATTTCACTTCTGTTGAGATACCCTACACCGTTACTGCGATAACTCCTGAGTCATTGGGTTATTACACCGACTATTATTATGATGAAGAACTTGATGAGTACGTTTCCTGCACAAAGCGATACGAAGATATGACGATATTCTGCACCAGGAGCACTGCCGGTGAAACTTACGCCAGTGAGAACGGTTTTGACTTTACGGTATACGAATATCTTGCTTTGGCGAAGATGACTTTGCCTGCAAGCAGTTACACCTACACAGGCAAGGCGATAACTCCAACACCGACGATCACCCTTGACGGTCAGAAACTGGTGAAGAACAAAGACTACACCATTACATACTCGTCAAACACCAATGCCGGCACAGCCAAGTTCACGGTTACCGGTATCGGGAATTTCAGAGGAAAGCTCAGCGGAAAATTCACCATAGGAAAGAAGTCGGCAGCGTCTGCAAAGATCGCCGCCGTCGCACAGCAGAATTACACTGGCAAGGCGATAAGTCCGGGGCTGAATATCACGCTCGGAGGGGTCAAGCTGGTATCCGGCAAGGATTACACGGTAAAATATTCAGCCAACACCAACCCCGGCACTGCCAAAGCCGTAGTGACTTTCAAGGGGAACTATTCAGGAAGCAAGAGCGTTTCTTTCAAGATAGCTATTGCCAAAATGAAAAATGTCAAAGTCGCCGCAACTTCCAACAAAGGGATAAAGCTCACCTGGGGAAAGATACCCTGCGACAAATACTACATATACAGGTACGACACAAAGTCCAAGTCATACAAGCTGATAAAGACCACCACTGCGACTTCCTACACCAACACGAATCTTTCGCAAATAACAAAGTACACCTACCGCATAAAAGCAGGCAAAACCGTAAAAGGAAAGACTTATTTTGACCAGTCGGTCACGGTGGCGGCGTACACTAAGCCGTCTGCGCCTACAAAATTCAGTCTGGCGGTGAAGAACAAGGCCATCAAGGTCAGCTGGAGTAAAAATTCCAAAGCGTCCGGCTACCAGATCTACAGGTCATCGGACTACGGTTACAGTTACAAGCTTGTGAAAACCGTTACTTCCCCAAGCACAGTAAGCTGGACAAACACAGGGTTGAGCAACGACAAGTATTACGTTTACCGCATACGCAGTTACAAAAAGATCGGTAATACGACATATTACGGCGGTTTCAAATATGCGTATTCAGACGACCCGCTTTCACGGCTGAACGCCGCTTCCCTGAAACCCCACCGCAGTTTTAAAGTTTACAACCGTCAGGGCAAAGGAACGACAAGTTACACATACACGCTTTCTGACAGGGACATAAAGATACTTAAAAATTTCGCAGCAAAGCATTTCAAAAGCGGCATGACCCGAGACGAAAAGCTATGGGTGACGCTCAACTGGATAAACAAAAACGTCACATACGCTCTTGGTTCCGACTGGAACCAGATATCCTCGAAATCGTGGGTGGACGCTATTTTCACCTACAAGAAAGGGCAATGCGCACAGTACAACGGTGCGCTTACCGCAATGATGGCATATCTGGGGTATGATGTGAGTCTGGTGCAGGGGTACAGAGGAGTATGGAGCAGCAACTACTGGCAGCATTTCTGGTGCGAGCTGAAGATAGACGGTATGGTCTACGTCATGGAGACGGGCAACTACGGCAGGAACGGAAACTGGATGTACTTTGTTGCAAGATACAATGAGACCAGCGGTTATATCCGCAACAGGGTGAATATGTGAGGGACTTTTCTGCACACGGCATAAGTCAGCAAATTTAAAACCGTTCTCCGGTCGCTGATGATCGGAGGGCGGTTTTTTCTATGTGCAAGACCCATAATGCGGCGCAGCGGCGCTGCGGTGCTTCGCACCGCAGACACGGCGGAGGCACTCCGCCGTGAAAGCCGCCCCATTGGGGCGGCTGCCGCTGCGCCGCACGGACAGGCTGAAAAATTCAGACCGGCAAGGCATTGCATTATCTGCGCAGCTATGCTATAATAAAATTTAACGACATATGGCATTTTGTAGTGAGGTAATTTTATGAAGCTGACAGTCAGACTGCTGAAACTGCTGACCATTTTCCCGATGGTGATAGGAACTATAGGTTTTGTCGCCCTTGCCGGACAACCTTTTTTAGACTCGGTTTTCAACTGTCTTATAATGTATGTAATGAACTACTCCGATACCCCTCCGAACGTTTTGGTGGAGATCGCAAGGTGGACAGCTCCACTGGCGACCGCAGGAGGAATAGTTATACTTTTCAGTTCACTTCACGAGCAGATGCGCAATTTGTGGAGGTATTTCTGCGGCGGCAGCGTGGCAGTATACGGTCCTGAAAACGACAAGGATATCATTCTCAGGCAGCTTGGAAAACATGGTATCAACGGTCAGGACAAATTTGTAAAAGCTGAAAAATATATCCTTTTGGGAAATGAGCCTGACAACTTTAAATTTTACTGCGACAACAAAGACAAACTCGCAGGAAAGAAAGTATACGTCAGGTGTTCTTCCCTGCCGGTGCAGAGCCTTTCTTCACCTGACCTTAAACTGTTTTGCCCGGAAGAGATCGCCGCACGTCTGTTCTGGCGCAAATACGACGTCTATTCTCTTTGGAAAAACTCAGACGGTATATTAAAGATCGTGATGATCGGATTTGGAAAACTGGGAGAAGAACTGCTTTTAAGCGGTCTGCAAAGCAATTTGTTCGCTTGCGGTCAGAAAATAGAATACCATATTTTCGGGGACTGCTCTGCTTTCATTGCGACCCATACCAGCCTTTACAAGATCTCAGACCCGGTGATCCCACACGACCGCCCTTGGTACGAAGATATCGAACTTATGGAAAATGCGGATATGGTGATTGTTCTCCAGCAGCAGGAGCAATCCGGGCTTATTCAGAAGCTTTTGTCCACTACGCTGCGGAAACTGGTGTATGTGTTCTCCGGCGAAGGTCCGGAGCTGGAGCTGTTAGACCACCGGGAGCGGCTGGAATTATTCCCCTGGCAGGCCGAAGCTTCCAAACTGAAACTTTTGCTGGAAGATACTCTTTACCTGAGAGCAAAACGCATTAATCTCCGTTATGCGCATATTTACAACGGAACAGAGGAAGATCCCGAAAACATGGAAAAAGAATGGAACAGTCTCGATACTTTTACCAGATATTCAAATATCAGTGCGGCTGACTATCATGAGATAAGGTTAAAGATCCTGGAAGCCGAGGGTATCGGGGACGACCCGAAAAAGTTTTCAGTTGAAACAATGGAACGGCTTGCGGAGTTGGAACACATTCGCTGGTGCAGATATCACTATCTGAACAACTGGTCTTACGGCAAGCCTGAAAACGGCAAGTCAAAAGACCCGAAGCGGCGGATACATACTCTGCTATGCGACTACAGCGAACTTTCCGAGGAAGAAAAGGAAAAGGACAGAGAGAACATAAGAATACTTTTGTCCATCAAGTAACTGCTGTTCCCTGCGCTTATCGGTCTGGGGGATCTCAGTTCTGCATTGCGGTTTTCGGCAGTTACTTAGCATTGCTTGGAGCGGTGTTTGCGTTCCCAAAAACATCTCTCGACGAAAAAGACTATTACGAGGATATGTTTTTCGTCCCTTCGGGATTTTTGATAATGATAGTTTGGCTTGCTGTAATGCTCGCAGCTTGCACATCTTCACAAAAGCTAGGCAAATTTGCTTTTATTCTTAATTTTTTGGCTTGTCGGTTCAGGGACATGACTGGCGTTTACATTTTTTACCAACTAAAATCGCCCATCGCCACGGCAAGGAGAAGCTCTCTCCCTGCCGTTATTTTTTCAATGGAATTTATCCGGACATAAGAAAACCGCCTTATTCAGACGGTTTTTGAGCTAGTTTCATTACTTCTTCTCTTGTCAGTGCGGTGTCGTAATCCTTGTCACCTGGAAATACTCTTCTGAACGGTTCAAGAATGTAACGAGGAAATTGTTCATCTAATATAAATATTGTATCTTTAGGATAATCTTCAAAGTTTTTATCTTCAGGCATTTCGGATATTTTAACTTCCATTTATAACACACTCCGGTAAAATTCTATTTTATACCATTTGCAAATTATTCCAGCCTTGTTACGGGCGGTTAAAAACTATTTATTTTCATCTACTTTTTCAATTTCTTCTTCTGTACAAAAAAATAAAGGAAATCTATCACAGTTGTCATCAGTTTCTTCAAACTCTACATCACTTTCAACGATATAATTTACTTTGCCGCCTAGCGTGCCAACGTCAACTATAGTTCCGACCAGATCTTTGGAAATTATTCTTACTTTTTCAAATAATTCAAACATTCTTGACCACCTGTGAACCGCAATAAAACGTGTCTTAACTGGTTGTATTATAGCACACTATCTTACGGGAGTCAAGGGCGGAACTTTTCTTATAATTTTGAAAAGCACTTGACAATACGCATAATGCGTATTATAATATATTTAAGGTAAAGAAATGACTGCAAAGGATATATTAGCTTATGGCTGAAAGGAGTGTTTTTATGAAATATATTTATCCAGTATGCGTTTATCCTGGCGATGTCAGCGGATACACAGCGATAGTTCCTGATCTTCCTGGCTGTGTGACTGAAGGTGAGACCCTTGCTGAAGCTTTAGAAAGAACTGTTGATGCGGCTTCCGGCTGGGTGCTTGATGAGTTGGAAGAGGGCAGAAAAGCTCCTGCGCCGACCCCTGCCGAAAATATCAGAGCTGATGAATACAAAGGTGGGTTTGTAAGCGTCGTGATGCTTGATATCGACGCATACGCTGAAAAGCACGGCAGTAAAGCGGTACGCAAAAACTGCACTATTCCGGCTTGGCTCAATACTGCCGCTGAAAATGCACATCTTAATTTTTCTCAGGTGCTTCAGACTGCTTTGCAAGAGCGGCTTCACCTGACCTAAGCTGAATAAGTACTTTTGATACGATGTTCCGATGGAGCGGATATCATTTTTTTGGTAGCAAAAATCGTTGCCATGATTTATGGTAGTGGAATTTTACAACAGTAGTGCGAACGTCAGGCGGCGGCAGCCGCTCACCTGTCAGGTGAGCGAGCTTCGGCGGCGAAGCCGCCGAAGCCGTGGGGCAACGCCCCACGGGCTGCCGCCGCACATGACTGACTGCGGTCTAAAGTGGGGAGAGGTTTTCAGGGTCAGGGTGTCGGGCAAAACGAAAATCGCCGTCAACGGCGTGACGGCGAAGAAAATTTTTCAAGTCTGAACGGAAATACAGAGAAGTATTAGTACCCGTGACAGAAGAATCGAAGGTTTTTCATTTCTTGAAATGAAAATTCCTGCCACGATATATGGCAGGAAAGCGATTCTTCATGCTTACGAAGTAAGCATTTTTCAGAATTTTCTTTTCGTGAAAAGAAAATCGTTGCCACGATATATGGCAACGATGAAATTCTTCATGCTTACGAAGTAAGCATTCTGGTCGGAGTGACGGGACTTGAACCCACGGCCTCTACCACCCCAAGGTAGCGCGCTACCAATCTGCGCCACACCCCGACTGCATTGAGGTGATTTTTCAACGTATTATATTTTATCACATTGTTTCGCCGTTGTCAAGTGTTTTTTCACTTTTTATTATTAACATTCTTATAATATGCAAAATTATTGACGGCTTTGCTCTTCCATGCTATAATTATTTTGAACTTATTACAAAGGAGGACAGCTTGTATGT
>CANRLY010000039.1 GCA_947631585.1 uncultured Clostridia bacterium | reverse complement strand
ATCTTTCCTCAGCTCCCAAGTACGAACTGCTTTACAGGGCGTTCGGCTGGGAAGTCCCCAAGTATATACACGTTGAGCATATCATGAAAGACAAACAGCACAAGCTGGCAAAAAGAGACGGTGACGCTTCTTTCCAGGATCTTATAGACAAGGGATTTTTAAAAGAAGCGGTGCTGAACTATATCGCTCTGCTGGGCTGGGCGCCCAAAGGGGAACAGGAGATCTTTTCGCTGGAGGAGCTTATTCAGGAATTTGATATAAACGGTCTGTCAAAATCGCCGGCGGTGTTCGACCCGCTCAAGCTCAAGGCTATAAACGGAGAGTATATAAGAAAACTTTCACCGGAGGAATTTGCAGGATACGCAATACCTTATATAAAACAGGCGGTCACAAGAGAGGACGTAGACCTGAACAAGATAGCTTCTCTGCTTCAGCCGAGAACGGAAGTTTTTACAGATATACCTGAAACGGTGGACTTTATAGAAAAACTGCCGGAGTATGAAAATTCCCTCTACTGCCACAAGAAAATGAAAACCAACGAGGAAAATTCCCTCAGTTCGCTGAAAGAGGCTCTTGCTGTGCTGGAAACTATCCCCGAAGATCAGTGGACGGAAGAAACTATCCACGAAAAGCTGTTTGAGCTTATCGCAAAACTGGAGGTCAAAAACGGAATAGTTCTCTGGCCGCTGAGAGTGGCGGTCTCAGGAAAGGCTTTCACCCCCGGCGGAGGAATAGAGCTTTGCGCTATCCTCGGCAGGCAGGACAGCCTTGACAGGATAAGAAAAGGAATAGAAAAATTATCCTGACTTCAGCATATCAACACAAAGTCAACACAATAAGGGTGTAAAATGTCTTTGAGTTGTTGAAAAAACTGTCGGGAACAGACCCGACGGAAAGGAGTTTTGCCGGGGCGCAGAGAATTTTGCTGCGCAAGGCAATAAGTCTCATATGATAGAGGTTATCGAGCTTTCAAAGCATTACGGCGACAAAAAAGCGGTGGACGGGATATCCTTTAAAGCCGAAAGCGGCGAGATACTGGGATTTCTTGGCCCTAACGGAGCGGGAAAGTCCACCACCATGAATATCCTCACCGGGTATATCTCCTGCACGGACGGAAAAGCGCTGATAGACGGGATAGATATCCTGGAGGACCCGATAAAGGCAAAGGAGAAAATAGGCTACCTGCCGGAACTTCCGCCGCTTTATATGGATATGACGGTGAAAGAGTACCTTTGCTTTATCTACGATCTGAAAAAGTGCAAGCTTCCAAGGAATACCCACCTGGCTGATATCTGCCGGCTGGTGAAGATAGAAAACGTCTATCACCGGATAATAAAGAACCTGTCCAAGGGATATAAGCAAAGGGTGGGTCTTGCTCAGGCTCTGGTGGGAAATCCGCCGGTGCTGATACTTGACGAGCCTACCGTCGGACTTGACCCAAACCAGATCATCGAGATAAGGGCGCTTATCAAAAAGCTGGGCAAAAACCATACGGTGATACTTTCTTCACATATACTTTCGGAAGTGCAGGCTGTCTGCGACAGGATAGTGGTCATCAATAAAGGAAAGATCGTGGCGGACGACACCGCTTCGGGACTTTCTCAGGCGCTGACCGCCGACCACCGTCTGCTGGTAAGGATAGACGGCCCGAAAGACGAAGTGGTAAAGCTCATAAAGAGCATACCCGGCGTGGAGAACGTGATAGTAAATACCGAGACGGAAAAGGGCGTCTGGGAATACAGGATAGAGGCGGAGGAAGGCGCAGATATCAGGAGGGAGCTTTTCAGGAGACTGGCTCAGAGGAACTGGTATCTGCTGTCCAGCAGGTCGTCGGAACTTTCGCTGGAGGATATCTTCATCAAGCTCACTATGGGAGAGGAGCTTTCCAAAGCCGACAAGGAAAAACTCAAAGGATCAGGAGGTGACAGGTAATGGGCGCAGTGTTCAGAAAGGAACTGCTGGGATATTTCACTTCGCCGGTGGGATATATTTTCCTGGGAGTGTTCTTTGCGGCGTCGGGATTCTTCTTCTACTCAACAGCCCTGAGCGTAGGCTCTACCGACCTGTCGCAGCTTTTCATAATGCTTTACTTTGCGCTGCTGGTGCTTGTACCCATACTGACTATGAGGAGCTTTGCCGAGGAGAAAAAGCAAAAGACCGATCAGTGCCTGCTCACCGCTCCGGTAAGCCTTGGGGGAATAGTTATCGGGAAATTCCTCAGCGCATTCGTGGTGTATATAATAGGCATTTCCAGCACGCTGATATTTGCGCTGACAGTTTCGGTCTACGCAAAGCCTGACTGGACTGTGGTAGCCGGAAATATCACCGGACTGGTGCTGCTGGGGGCTTCGTTCATAGCTTTGGGGATACTGGTGTCCTCCCTTACCGAAAACCAGATGGTGGCGGCAATACTCAGCATGGTGCTGATACTTGCGCTGTATATCCTGCAAATAGTTGCAAATTACGTTTCTGTGGAATGGATAGCAAAGGCTCTGACAAGCATAGCTTTCTCTGCCAGATACCAGCCTTTCACCAACGGACTTTTCGATCTTTCAAACGTTCTGTTCTTTGTCAGCGCAACTGTGGTGTTCCTGTTCCTGACAGTCAGGGTGCTTGAAAAGAGACGCTGGGGTTAAGGAGGCGCAAGTATGGCAGATAAGAAAAACAAGGACAAAAACGAGAATAAGCTCAACCAGCAGCCGGAGGAGCTTGACAGGGAAGAACAGACTGCTGCCGGAGAGGATAACGTTCAGGAAGAAAAGTCCGGCAAAAAGCCCAGGGAGAAGAAAAAGTTCAACAGCAAAAAGCTCAAGCACGGCGCAATGGCAACGGCGTTTACCTGCGTGTTCATAGCGGTGGTGGTGCTTGTGAACGTTGTGGCAACTATGATCTTCGACAGATACCCTATCACTTTCGACCTGACTGAGAACAAAATGTATTCGGTGTCGGAAGATTCCGAAAAATATGTAAAGAAAATAAATACCGATGTGTATGTTACTATCCTTGCCACTGAGGAGGAGTTCAGGAATATCCAGTACGGCTCTGACTATACCAGACAGGCGGCGGAGCTGCTTACCAGATATAGCCAGTATAACCCGAAGATCCATGTGAAGTATGTGGATTACCTCTCTAACCCGGAGGTGCTCAACGACTATACCGATACCCAGACGCTGGAGCAGTTTGACATGATCTTTGAGACCAGACCCACCGACTCTGAGGGCAACGAGTTCAAACGGCTCAGTATAGTTAAACCTATGGACCTTGTGAACATCTCAGAAGAAATGGAGCAGTCCATAAATTCTTACTATCAGAACAAAGAGACGTTCATAGAGTATATGGGCGGAAGCTATATGGCGTTTTTGCAGTGCGCATACTACGGGGTGCTGGAATCTTCAAACGTTGAGTCGGCGTTTACATCGGCTCTTATGACTGTTGCGGACGACGACCCGGTGAAGGTGACCTTCCTTGTCGCCGACAGGAAAGAAGCGGAGCTTGACCACTTTAAGTCTCTGCTGGAAGCAAACGCCTATGTGGTGGACGAAATAAACATCTCCACCCAGGATATCCCGGAGGACACTAATATAATAGTAGTCCCTGCGCCAAAGGTGGACTATACCTCCGATGAGATAACCAAGATAGATAAGTTCCTTGACAATGACGGACGTCTGGACAAACATATGCTTTATATTTCTTCGGTGGAACAGGCTGAGACCCCGAACCTTGACGAGTTCCTGGAGGAATACGGTCTCCAGGTGCAAAGACGGGTAATAGGCGAGCTGGACGCACAGTATTACTATGCCGGAAACCAGTACAACACTGTGCAGTATATCGTGGGAGAAAGCTACCTCGATAACTTTGAAAAGGATAACGCCACTATCTATGCGCCGTTTTCAAGAGTGGTAAAGACCCTCTTTGACGAGGACGGAATGAAGAGAACAGAGGCTTACCTCAGCTCTTCGCCTAACGCCTCCGCTGTCAGCATTGACGATTCTCAGGACGTGGAACAAAGCGGTGCGCTTTACTCTATGGCGTTCGGCTCAAAGGTAAGGTTTGCCGACGAGCAGGACGAGGATCAGGAAAACCACTACAGCCATATCATAGCGTTCGGAACGGAACAGTTCTTTGCAGATGAGTACCTGTCAGCGCCGCAGTTTAGGAACTCCGACCTGATAATTTCGCTGTTCAACGGCATCGTGAACAAGAACCCCGGCGTTATCATCACCCCTAAAACGGTGGGAGCGGTGACTTTCGATATAAACGAAAAACAGGCGAATATACTCAAGTATGCGTATGTGTTCATCATACCGGCGGCTATCCTTGTTCTGGGACTGGTCATCTATATCAGGAGAAAGAATAAGTAATTTTTCGTGAAAGGAAATGTTTCTCAATGAATTCCAAGCTGAAAGGACTTATAGTCTGCGGTGTTTTCGTGGTCTGTCTGGTGGGAGTGGCTCTTGCGCTGAAGTTCATGAGTCCGGCGCAGGACGACGACTCGTCTGTGAGCAGTTCTGCTCCTCAGCAGGAACCGGCAATACCTATCGTAGACTATGAAAGAGCGCAGGTCAAAAACATCAGCATAACAAACGAGTTCGGGGAACTGAATATCTCCCAGCCGAAACTGGGGGAGGAAAAATGGACGGTAGACCAACTGGACGGCATAGAAGTGGAGACTGTCCTGACCGCTTCGGCGGCTTCTACCGCAAGCAAGCTGGAGGCTAAGGACGTTGCGGAGGAGAACGCCTCCGACCTGGATAAGTACGGTCTGGCACAGCCGACTGCGCAGTTCACGGTTTCATATTCCGACAAGGATCACTCGGTAAGGACTTTCCTTATCGGGGACGAAAGTCCGGAAAAAGGATATAGATATCTTTGCGAAAAGGATACAAACAAGGTCTATATCGTGGCGGAAAGCAGCCTGCTGCCGTTTATGAGCAAGCTGGAATACTTCGTTACGCTGTCTATGCTGCCCGCTCCTGAAAACGAAAACGACTGGCCGACTATTAAAGACCTGGTCGTAAGCAGGAGCGACTGGGACTATCAGGTGAAATTCAGGACTGAGGAGGACCAGACGGAGGGTATCATGTCCATGCAGGTCATGTACGAACCTATCTATATGTCCCTGAACATCAGCCAGTCCACCGACATAACCCACGGAATGTGGGGGCTTACGGCAAGCGATACCGTAAAGGCGTTCCCGACTGAGGAGGATATGAAAGAGTACGGGCTGGATTCCCCCAGAGCAACGGTGGAGCTTTCCACCGAGGAGGGGGACAGCTACACCCTGAAAATAGGCTCTCCTGTTTATGCCACCGATGAAACAGGCAAGGAGACCCAGGAGATAGTTTCCTACTACGCCTGTATAGACGGCGTGGAGGGCAGAGACGCAATTTATATCGTTCAGGCGGAAATGCTGCCCTGGGCGGATTTCAAGATGGAGGACGTTATAACCGCTCTTATGACCACCAACCCCATAGCAGACGTGGAGTCTGTTACCATTACCGGGGACAACGCCGACCATAAGCTGGAGCTTGTTTCCAACGGAGATGAGGTCACTCAGGCTAAACTGGACGGCAGCGATGTTGACCTTGACCTGGCTAAGAGCTTTTATCAGGAACTTATCTCCTGCCCGACCAACGAGATATACTTTGAGAAAACAAAAGGCGAACCTTACATGACTGTAAGTATAAACTTGCGCAGCGGAGACGCCGATGTTCTGGAGTTTGTGAAGGATACCGACAGAAGGACTATCGTGCTGCTCAACGGCAGACCTCAGTTCAGGATAGCTTCCAACTGGACGGAGCTGTTTTTGGAAAACGTCCGGAACCTTGCCGCAGGCGACCCTATCAAAAAATTTGTCTGAACAAAACAACAATTACCAAGAAAGGAAACGTGATATATAATGGCAGAGACCAAAGAGACTAAAGAGACTAAAAACGGCTTTTTCACCTACAGAGGGCTTCCTCTTGTGAGAAAAGGAAACGAGATATACTTCGGCAATATGTCAGACGAGTATATCGTAAGAATGCAGATCGAGGAAACCAAGGATATGGGCGGAATACAGGTGGCAAGCAAGGTCAGGATATTCAAGATGGCTACCGACCCTACCCTGCCTTTTGATAAGATCTTTGTAAAAAGCGTTGAAAAGTCAAGCCTTTACGAGGCGCTGGATATCGCCTGCGCATGGCTGGGAAAATTCAAGGCAAGCTGAGTTTTGAGTATAAAAATTTAAGCGGCAGAGAATAACAGTCCTGCCGCTTTTTGATTTAAAAAAACTGCGGAAAGACTCCCTGAGCAAAGGAAAGTTATTTCAATATGAATAAATATGGCTCGGCTTATTTGTGAAAATTTACAGATTTTCATAAACTCATAATAAAAAGCTGGACAAATCCCGGTATATGAGTTAAAATAATAATGATCGAATAGATCTTTCAGTCTTATTATAATAAGGAGGTCCAGAAAAATGAATAGTATCACAACTAAGTACGTTGCTGAGATCATAGGAACTTTTATCCTGGTGTTCTTCGGCTGCGGAACTGCAATGCTGACCGGCAACGTGGTCGCAACTTCTCTTGCGTTTGGGATTTCAATTATCGTGGTAGGCTACTCGATAGGAAAGGTCAGCGGCACGCACCTTAACCCGGCGGTATCTTTCGCTATGTTCGTGGACGGCAAAATGAAAGCCAATCAGTTCATCGGATATGTGGTATCCCAGGTGATAGGCGCATTCCTGGCATCAGGCGTGCTGGCTTTACTCGTTAAGTGCGGAGCTCTCGGAGCTAAGCTTGACGATCTCAAGGACACTAATTTCGGCGCAAACTCATTTAGAGATATGAATTTCTTCGGCGCACTGCTGGTAGAGATCATACTTACCTTTGTGTTCGTGCTGGTGATAATCGCCGTTACCGAAAGCAAGGACGAGGGCACTCAGAAGCACGCACCGATATTTATCGGAATTGCGCTGACTTTCGTACACCTGCTCGGAATACCCCTTACCGGAACTTCCGTAAACCCTGCAAGAAGCCTTGCACCGGCGTTCTTCGCTATCCCCAACACCGACGGCAGCTCTATCGCTCAGGTTTGGGTGTTCATAGTTGCGCCGCTGATAGGAGCTTTCCTGGCTTGCCTGGTGAACAGTATCTTTATCAGAAAGAAATAAGCCTTAAAACCGGCTTGTAAGCAAAAAAATACCGCCTTGCCGCAGGTCTGAAGCCTGAGGGGGCGGCTTTTTTATTTGCCTGAAAGGGAACGCACGGCTTTTGTGCCTTTTATAAGCATAAAGACCGAAACGGCTGAGATCAGCAGGAATACCCCTGTGCCAACGCAGTTTCCCATAATGAGCCGGAAACGCTCAGAGTCGCCAAAAGCCGAGATCATCGCCGATTGCAGAGAATAGACGGATATCCCGGCCGCCGCCAGGGAAAGAGCTTTGCTTGCCAGGAGAATGGGGTCGGAACGCTTTCTGTACCTGATAACGTTCCTTGCCGCCGTTATCGCCGCATAAAAGGTGTATAACGCCACGGCGTAGATCATATATCCGGGGTAAGAGACAACGTGTCCTTTGTAGATGGTGACAAAGTGTATCCCCAAAAGAGCAAGCTCCAGAAAAAGTATCACCACTGCGCTGAAAATGTATCTTTTCCACTTTTGCAGAAGGCTGACCTTCCTGCGCCCACGCAGCAGAGAAAACCTGATAAGGCTCAGAGTAAGGTAATAAAACGCCAGCGTCCCCGACCAGAGCGACCGTGCGGCTATCCCGTTTGCCGCCTGTACCAGCGCATACCCCAGGTTCACGGCAAAACTCAGCCGCAAAATATCCTTTGCCGGCAGCCTTGCCCTGCTCATTCCCCGACCTACCTTTTTTCGTCGGGCAGACCGAAATTCCCCGTCACGCAGTCTATGCAAAGCCGTATCATATCTTCCACATTGTCGGAGCAGTCGTTTTTTATCCACTGCTCCACCATTGCTATTATGCCGCCCAGATAAAAATGTATCATGTACGGCTTTTTCTTCTCCGGTATATTGAACTTGTCCATTGCCGGCGAGAATATCTCGTCGAACAGCCTGCGGAAAGTCCTGTCCGTCTCAAAAGTTTTAGGGTTCAGCAGGATAACTTTAAAAAGCCGTTTGTTTTCGCAGACAAATTCAAAGAAAGGTCTCAGGTATTCCGGAGAAATGAAGATCATATCTTCACGGCTTCCGGAGGAGATGCGGCTTTTCACGTCTGCCAGCTCGGAAGTATACCGCCTGAAACATTTGTTGTTTGTGTACTCGACACATTCGTTGAGCAGGTCTGCGATAGTCTCGTAGTGCAGATAAAAGGTGGAACGGTTGACTCCGGCTTTTTCGCAGATCTCTTTTACCGTGATGTATTCAAGTTCCTTTTTTTCAAGACATTCTATCAGCGCTTCGTCCATACGGGCAGCCGTGCTGAAATACCTGCTTTCGCCCTTTTCTCCCTTTTCTCCCTTTTTGCCCTTGCGCAACCGTAACACCGCCTTTTTGCAAAACTCGTCAGTTGTCGTCAGCTGTCCTCTCCGGCTATCTCAGACGCCAGCCGGATTATATCCCCTGCGTACCTGTCTTTGCTTTTCTGAAGTATCCGCTTGTAGATGGGATAGTTCACCGCAGCCCCGATAAAGCCGGCAAGTCCCACAACTATCCCTGCCGCCATAAAAGCAGCAGTTCCGCCGCCGATGACCCCCATGCAGAGACACATTCCCGTGCCTGCGATAAGAGCGCAGATTATCCCGAAAGTGTAGGTGAAGATAACCGCAGGCTGTTTAGCCGCCCTGTCCAGTTTCCTCAGCTGCACAACTTTGGTCGTGCTCTTTTTGGAGTATTCGTTCACAATAGCTTCCGCATAGATCTTGTCTGTGTTCATAATTGCCATAACTGACACCTCCGTTTGATTTTGTGATCTTATTATAACAGGAGTTTTACCGCAATTGAACCACAGCAAAGCAGGTTTTTGTTGATTATAACACAAAAACGCAAAAAAGCAAACAGCAAAATTCGCAAAATTCGCAAATTCAGCAAAACAAAAAAGCTCCCTTATTTTTGGGAGCTTTTCTGATGTTCAGCAATTCGACCATTCAGCGATTCAGAAGCTGCGGCTTGGGTCGTTGAGGAAATCTTCCGTCACTTCCGCCAGCTGCATGGGAGTCACCATGTAAAGATGCACCAGATCGAAAAGCTGCTGCGCCGCCGAGAAGTCGGTGGTGATGTCGGGTATACCGGCGTGATCCTGTTCGCCGAAAAGCGAGCAGTCGATGGTTATTCCGTAGGTGGTAAACACCTGACCGTCGGACTCTGCATCTGACGAGGTAAGGCAGTAGCGCAAACCGCCGCCTTTGGTCTCCTCACACCTGATGGTGCGGAAATTGCGGAATTTGTTGAACTTGTCAGTCCTGTCGTTTGTGTGTTCCATTGTCTGATTCCTTTCGTTTATAGCAGCGGAGAGCCGAAAAGCACCGGCGTGAGGCGGCTCTCCACTGCTAGTATTTGTCTCCTGAAAGAGACCGCTCTTATTATATAATTTGTATTTCGTCAGAATCAACAAAATTAATTCAACATAAATGTCGTAATTTGTCGAAAATGTACGAAAGCACGGCGTTTGACCGTTTTTATGTTTTTTGGCAAAAAAATTCACCCCTTGCGGAAGAAGTTTTCCACAAGGGGCAAAATAGGAATTTTAGTTGTTAAGCGCAAACGCCCTGTTATTCGGCAAAAGTGATAGTACCGATGATCTGATCCAGGTTGTCAAAAGAAGCGCCGGTAAAGGTGAGAATGTAAGACTTTTCAGCGTCGATCATGTACTGGGTGATCGGGATAGACGAATAAGTGTAGGAGATCTTGTAAGCGTTCTTTCCGCCAACGTTAACGCTCTCAAATTCGTCAATGGAGAAGTCCGAACCGAACTGCGAAGCAAGCTGCTGCTCAAATATCTCCTTGGTGTACAGAGAGAACATGGAGTCTTTTGCAGTGGTGAGAATGTTCATGTTGCTGCCGTCTGTAAGACCAGCGGGCGGAATGTATGTAGTAACGCCCTGATATTCGGTAGCGGTCCAGCCTTCGCCCAGTTTCATTGACAGATTTTCATAAGTAATGGTATCGCCGTCTCCGGGGTCTTCAGACGAGCTGTCGTCCTCAGAGCTATCCGGTTCAGAACTGTCCGGTTCAGAAGAGCTGTCCTCCTCTTTGGAGCTGTCCTCCTCTTTGGAACTATCTTCCTCAGAAGAAGGTTCGTCCTCTTTGGAACTATCCTCTTTAGAGCTGTCCTCTTCGGAAGAACCGTCGTCAGCTACAACGGAAGAATCCTTGGTATCGTCCTTGTCGTCATCGCTGCTCTTTTCGCTGCACGCTGCCATTGAGAACACCATGCAGAACGCCATTGCCATAGCCAGTAATTTTTTCATTTTCATACCTCTTTCAAAAAAATGTTTTCCGCAGCCTGAAAAATTCTTCACAGGCGCAGATGCAAGTTAGTGCGAAATGTGAATGAAAAATTCCACAAAATATATTGTATCATAATTTAACAAATTGTCAATACCTTAAAATATGTTAATAAATATTTTACAATTGCATTTCGCCCTCCGCAATTTCTTGACAAAACGGCGCAACTGTGCAATAATGTAATAATGAAGCCGTCTGCGGTCTTAAAAGTTGCAGAGCGGCATTTAGCTGTGAAAGAAGGACAAAAGGGATATGAAAAATATACCCACTATGGTGTTCCGAGTCTGATGAAAACGTAAAACACGACCAAACTATCATTCAGAAAGGAATACAGTTATGAAAAAGGAATTATCAAAACTTTACGACCCGTCAGAGGTGGAGGACAAGATCTATAAGTTCTGGCAGGACGGCGGATATTTCCACGCTGAGATAGACGAGAACAAAACGCCGTATACTATAGTTATACCGCCGCCGAACATCACCGGTCAGCTGCATATGGGTCATGCGCTGGACGAGACTTTGCAGGATATCCTTATCAGGTGGAAAAGAATGTCCGGCTACTGTACCCTGTGGCTTCCCGGCACTGACCACGCCGCCATCGCCACCGAATCCAAGATAGTCGCCGCCATGAAAGAGGAGGGTCTTACCAAAGAGGGGATAGGCAGAGAAGCTTTCATGGAAAGAGCCTGGGCATGGAAAGAAAAGTACGGCGGACGGATAGTTGAGCAGCTGAAAAAGCTGGGTTCTTCCTGCGACTGGGAAAGAGAACGCTTCACAATGGATAAGGGCTGCTCAGACGCAGTGAACGAGGTGTTCGTCAGATACTATAATAAAGGGCTTATCTACAGAGGGGAAAGAATGATAAACTGGTGTCCAAAATGCGTTACTTCCCTTTCGGACGCCGAAGTCACTTTCGAGGAGCAGGACGGCTTCTTCTGGCACCTGAGATATCCGTTCAAGGACGGTTCGGGCTATGTGGAACTGGCAACTACCCGTCCTGAAACGCTGCTGGGCGATACGGCGGTAGCAGTCAACCCTGCCGACGAGCGTTATAAGGATATAGTCGGAAAAACTCTCATTCTCCCTCTGGTGGGAAGGGAGATACCTGTAGTTGCGGACGAATATGTGGAAATGGACTTCGGAACAGGCGTGGTGAAGATAACTCCCGCTCACGACCCCAACGACTTCGAGGTGGGAAAAAGGCACGGTCTGGAAGTCATAAACGTTATGACCGACGACGCTAAGATCACGGACGATTACCCGGATTATGCCGGTATGGACAGATACGAGGCAAGGAAAAAGATAGTAGAAGATCTGGAAAAAGGCGGTTTTCTGGTAAGAACAGAGCCGCACGTCCACAATGTAGGCACCTGCTACCGCTGCGGTGCGACGGTCGAGCCGAGGGTCTCTACCCAGTGGTTCGTAAAAATGAAGCCCCTTGCCCAGCCGGCGATAGACGCTGTCAAAAACGGCGAGACAAGGTTCGTTCCCGAAAGATTTGAAAAGGTGTACTTCCACTGGCTGGAAAATATCCGCGACTGGTGCATATCCAGACAGATCTGGTGGGGTCACCGCATACCGGCGTTTTACTGCGACGACTGCGGCGAAGTGACCGTCACCAAGGAAAACTCTGCGGTCTGCCCCAAGTGCGGAAAGCCCATGCGCCATGACGAGGATACCCTCGATACCTGGTTCTCATCGGCGCTCTGGCCGTTCTCCACCCTGGGCTGGCCGGAAAACACCCAAGACCTGGACTATTTCTACCCGACAAATACGCTGGTCACCGGCTATGATATAATACCTTTCTGGGTAATGAGAATGATGTTTTCGGGAATAGAAGTAATGGGCAAAGCTCCCTTCGATACGGTGCTGATACACGGTCTGGTAAGGGACGCCCAGGGCAGGAAGATGTCCAAGTCTCTGGGCAACGGCATCGACCCGCTGGAGATCATCGACAGGTACGGAGCAGATGCGCTCAGGTTCATGCTGGTGACAGGAAACGCCCCCGGAAACGATATGAGGTTCATAGAGGAAAAGGTAAGGGCAAGCAGGAATTTTGCAAACAAGCTGTGGAACGCCGCAAGGTTCGTAATGATGAATCTTCCGGAAGATAAGGAATATACTCAGCTGCCGGAACTTTCAAGAGCTGAGGATAAATGGATAGTCTCAGGACTTAATACCCTTGCCGGGGAGATAAACCAGAATCTGGAGGCGTTCGAGCTGGGAGTTGCGGTGCAGAAGCTGTACGACTTTATCTGGGACGTTTTCTGCGACTGGTATATAGAACTTGCCAAACCCAGACTTCTTGCCGGCGGAGAGGACGCAGAGTCCGCAAGGGCGGTGCTGGTCTGGGCGATGAAAGGAATACTCA
>CANRLY010000038.1 GCA_947631585.1 uncultured Clostridia bacterium | reverse complement strand
CCGACCGGAGATACTGAGTAAAAGCCCCCACTCACAGAAAAATTGCTAGTTTTTTAAATAAATCCACCACGCAAAGTATAATATCCCCACTCACAGAAGAATTGCTCGTTTTTCGTTTTCAAACGAAAATACCCCCACATAAAGTAATAAATCCCCCACTCACAGAAGAATTGCTTGTTTTTCTTTGAAAAAGAAAAATTTCCGCCATCGTCTTGGCGGAAATGCAATTCTTCATGCTAACGCAAAGCGTTAGCATTTGGCACCCCCTGCGGGAATCGAACCCACAACTAACCCTTAGGAGGGGTTTATTATATCCATTTAACTAAGGAGGCATAAGGATATTATATCAGCTTCCGGGGAAAAAATCAAGTGGGTTTTCGCATTTAAAAATTTTTTCACATTTGCCGCCGCTTGACAAATCCTTTCGCCGGTAATATAATTCAAGCATAAACTATTTTGCGGAGGGATCTTTGTGGAAACTGTCTATAATATGAGCGAATTTACCGACCTTTCTTTGGAAAATAACCGCCGTGCCGCCGAACTGCTTTTCCGGCTGAACCATACTTCTCCATTTTCCGATGAGTATAAAACGCTGCTGAAAAAGCTTTTCGGGGAAAATATCGGCGAAAATTCTCTTATCATGCCGCCGATACAAATGGTCTGCCCGGAAAAATTCAAGCTTGGCAGGAACGTTTTGATAAACGGCAACCTGCTGGCTATGTCAATGGGCGGAATCATCATCGGGGACGACGTCCAGATCGCCGGAAACGTCCAGATACTTACCAATAACCACGACCCCTATAATCGTGAACTGCTGACCTGCGCTCCCGTGACCGTCAAAAAAGGCGCTTGGATCGGTGCAGGAGCTTCCCTGCTGCCCGGAGTTACCGTGGGAAAGCACGCTATCGTCGGGGCTTGCGCAGTGGTCACAAAAGACGTCCCCGACTTCGCCGTGGTGGTGGGAAACCCTGCTAAGATCGTCAAAACTTTGGACGGGGATAAGTTTCCCGACTGAGTGTTTCATATGTTTATATAAATTTGTAAAATAATCGGTTACAAATCCTTCGGGAATGTGTTATTATATAGGTATGTAATCCTTTACAAAAACATTCAGACCCCAAAGAAACGGAGCGTGGATTTTATGAAACTTAAAAAGCTCGCCGCTGTCGCTGCGGCGGCAATGATGCTTGCCTCGGCTGCGCTGACTTCCTGCGGCAGCAAAGACG
This sequence comes from uncultured Clostridia bacterium, assembly GCA_947631585.1. Classification (GTDB taxonomy): domain Bacteria; phylum Bacillota; class Clostridia; order Oscillospirales; family Ruminococcaceae; genus JAAZZIT01. The sequence goes on along the minus strand of CANRLY010000038.1, from coordinate 11,651 downwards.
GCAAGGACGGCAGTTCCGGCAACTCTGGCAGTTCGGACAACTCCAACTCCTCAGCCGGAGATAATTCCTCAAACGACAGCAAGACCGACACCCCCTCCTCCGACGACGGCAGCGTTGACCAGTCGCTGACCGCTGTGGAACTTGTTAAGAAAATGGGCAACGGCACAAACCTGGGCAATACTATGGAGGCTTACACCCACTACTACGGCAAAGACTACATAGACCCCGAAGAAAGCGAAAACTCCTGGGGACAGCCTACTACTACCCAGGAAATGCTTGACGGAATGAAAGCTTCCGGCTTCGATTCCATCAGGATACCTGTGGCTTGGACTAACGCTATGAGCTTCTACGAGGACGGCGATTACACCATCGACACTTCCTACCTGGACAGGGTGGAAGAGATCGTGAATTACGCCCTCAACGCCAATATGTACGTTATCATCAACGACCACTGGGACGGCAGCTGGTGGGGAATGTTCGGCTCTGCCACTCAGGAGACCAGAGACGATGCAATGGAAATGTACGTTTCCATGTGGAAACAGATAGCCGAACGCTTTAAGGACTATTCCGACAAGCTGATCTTTGAGTCCGCCAACGAGGAACTGGGCGACAGGCTCAACGACAAGGACGTTGCCGCTGACTCCGGTTCTCTCAGCAAGGCGCAGTGCTATGAGACCGCCAACACCATCAACCAGACTTTCGTTGACACCATCAGGGCTTCCGGCGGAAACAACTCACAGCGTTTCCTGCTTATCGCCGGCTACAACACCGACATCACCAACACCTGCAACGATCAGTTCAAAATGCCCAAAGATACCATCGAAAACAAACTGCTGATATCCGTCCACTATTACACCCCGTGGAATTACTGCGGAACAAACAGCGTTACTCACTGGGGCTCTGTTCAGGATTATGACGAGCAGAATAAGCTCATGGAGATGATGAGCAAGTTCACAGAACAGGGATACGGCGTAATTATCGGAGAATACGGCGTTTTGCCAAAGAGCAACGGCGAATACAAGGACGACATTGAAAAGTGGACCAACAATCTTCTCGATAACTGCGACCTTTACAACTTCTGCCCTATGCTGTGGGATTGCAGCGACTACTTCGTAAGGCGTGACCTTAAAATGAAGGACGAGTCTCTGGCGGCTCTTTACCTGGAAAGAAGCTACTCAGCTCAGAGTTCCCTGGACGACGAGACCATCAAAAACAACGCCAAGGCAAACATGGAAGCCGCTTACGCCGAGGCTGAAAAGCGTGCCAACGAGGATATCTCCATTCCTGCCGCCGACGACAAAGCTATTGCCTGGCTGATGTTCCAAAGCTCCGACTACAACGTTTCCTACAGCGTGGGCGACAAGTACGACCCCACCGCCAAAACTGACGGGCTCAAGGCGAACAACGTTATCATCGAGGGGGACGGTCAGTACAGCGTGAGCATAGATTTCACAAATTCAACCATCCCCAATGGCATAAACTTCTCTGCGCTGGGCATTTCAAACGGCGAATCCCTGCTGCCCGGCTCTGTGGTCACAATCGACGAGGTAATAATCAACGGCGAACCTGTGGAGCTTTCCGGCAAACCCTACACCTCCTCCGATGACGGCAAATGCACCAGAGTCAACCTTTACAACGCCTGGGTGAGCAGTCCGCCGTCTGACGCAAGGATAGCCGACGGCGACCTTTCCGACGCTACTCCGTGTCCGCTGGTAGTTCCTGCCGGCACTATGATAAACACCATCGAAGTGAAATTCACCGTGGACGTACCCTGATATACAGCAAAAAAACTCCCCTTGTCAACTTGATAATTGATAAGGGGAGTTTTTATTATTTCTGCAAGTTTATAAATTTATCGGTTTACCAGTTTATCAGCCCATCAGCACTTCAACAGTGTGAACAGAGCCTTCCTCGAATACCGGCAGGATATTTCCGTTGACCTTTACGCCGTCAACGACCACCGACTTGATACCCTTTGAGATGTGAGACGGGTTCTTTACGGTGATGTTGTAGGTGTTGCCCCTGAACTTTCTGGTAAGCTCGAAGCCGTCCCAGCTTTCGGGAATGGACGGGTCTATCTTCAGTCCGTCATAGTCGGGGATAACGCCCAGTATGTACTGAGATATAGCAACGAAGTTCCAGGCGGCAGTACCGGTCAGCCAGGAGTTCTTAGCCTCGCCGTGTCTGGAAGCGTCCTTTCCGGCGATCATCTGCGCATAAACGTAAGGTTCAGTTCTGTGCAGGTCGGAGATGTCCTCCAGATAAGCCGGAGCTATCTTAGAGTAGTATTCAAACGCCTGGTCTCCTCTGCCGATAGCAGCTTCCGCACAGATTATCCATGCGTTGTTGTGGCAGAATATACCTGCGTTCTCCTTATAGCCGGCAGGATAAGTTGAGATCTCGCCGTATTCCACATAATACTTTGTGAAAGCCGGATTATTGAGCACCAGACCGTATTTTGAATCCAGATACTTCTTGACGCTGTTCATGGTGAGAATGTCTTTTCCGCTGTCGCTTCCCAGACCGCTCATTACGCAGAAGCCCTGGGGTTCGATAAAGATCTTTCCTTCCTCGCACTCTTTAGAGCCGACCTTTTTGCCGAAGTCGTCGTAAGCCCTGATGAACCATTCGCCGTCCCAGCCATACTTCATGATATTGTCAGCCATTTTGCCAATTTCGCCCTGAGCCTTGTCAGCCTCGCCGTCAAGTCCCTTATATCTGCAAAGAGCCACATATTCCGGTCCGATGAAAGTGAACATTCCAGCCACCATGACGGATTCCGCCACCTTGCTGTACTTGTCCTCTCCGTACTTGGGAGAAGTGGAGGTCTGGAAAGATTCGCCGGGGGTCATAGAGAAGCAGCTGAGGTTCAGGCAGTCGTTCCAGTCAGCTCTCATCGCCAGCGGCAGTCCGTGAGGGCCGAGGTTTGCGGCGATATGCCAGAAGCTCTGGGTCAGGTGGTGCATCATAGTCTGAGCCTTTGCCGGGTCGTTGTCATAAGGAACCATTTCATCGAGGATAGAATAATCCCCTGTTTCCTTGATATACTGAGCGGTAGAAAGTATCATCCACAGCGGGTCGTCAGAGAAGTCTCCGCCGATCTCGTCGTTGCCCTTTTTGGTAAGAGGCTGATACTGGTGATAGCAGCCGCCGTCCTCCAGCTGAGTGGCAGCCAGGTCAAGTATTCTTTCCCTTGCCCTTTCAGGTATCTGGTGAACGAATCCCAGCAGATCCTGGTTGGAATCCCTGAATCCCATACCTCTGCCGATACCGCTTTCAAAGTAGGAAGCGGAACGGGACATATTGAATGTTACCATACACTGGTACTGGTTCCAGATGTTGACCATTCTGTTGAGCTTTTCATCAGCGGTCTTGACGGTATATTTTGAAAGGAGGTCGTTCCAGGTCTCTTTCAGCTGAGCAAGAGCCTTATCAGCCTTTTCAGCGGTATCCATAGCTTCTATCATAGCATAAGCCCTGGACTTGTTCATAGAGCCGTCCTGGTTGAACTTTTCCTCATAGGGATTTTCCACATATCCCAGCAGGAACACGAAAGACTTTTCCTCCCCTGCTTCCAGCGTTACGTTCAGGCAGTGGGAAGCGATAGGAGACCAGCCGTCCGCCACAGAGTTTTTAGCCTTGCCCTCGACCACAGCGTCCGGTCTGTCGAAGCCGTTATACAGTCCGATGAAAGTTTCCCTGTCGGTATCGAAGCCGTCCAGCGGAGCATTTACCGTATAGAAAGCGAAGTGGTCTCTTCTTTCCTTATACTCGGTCTTGTGGAAGATAGTAGAGCCTTCTATTTCCACCTCGCCGGTGTTGAAGTTTCTCTGGAAGTTGGTGGAGTCGTCCTGAGCGTTCCACAGACACCACTCGATAAAGGAGAACAGCTTGAAATTCTTCTTTGCGCCGGAGGTGTTTTTAACGACCACTTTCTGGACTTCTCCGTTAAAGTTCTGGGGGACGAAGAAAGTAACTTCCGCCTCGATGCCGTTTCTTTCGCCTTTTATAATAGTATAGCCCATACCGTGGCGACAGGAATAGGAATCCAGATCTTTCTTGACGGGAGCCCAGCCGGGCGACCAGAAGTCGCCGCCGTCGTTTATGTAGAAATATCTTCCGCCAGCATCTACCGGCACGTTATTATAGCGGTATCTGGTTATTCTCCTGAGACGGGCGTCCTTGAAGAAGCTATAGCCTCCTGCGGTATTGGAAATAAGCGAGAAGAACTCCTGCGTTCCCAGATAGTTTATCCACGGATAAGGAGTTTTTGGGTTTGTGATGACGTATTCCTTATTCACGTCATCGAAGTGACCGAACTTCATGAAATTTTCCACCTTTCAAATTTATTTATATAATTAATTACAAAAATTAATTTACGTTTTTAAAAGCGGGTCATTTTGTGTAAAAGCTCTGCCGGCAGGTAAATTCTTCGCCTTCCGACAGTTCGGAATATCCGGTCACGTCGGCGGGGAGACTGAGATTGGGAGCGTTTATCATAGCCGTCATCGGTTCGGGACAGAAGTAGCCTTTCTGACCCTCGTCGTTCCACATATTCCAGAATCTGAACTCCTCCGAAGCTTCGTTCACCAGCATATGACCTGAGGCCGTATCGGTGACTGTCACCCGGTTCGCTCCGCTGTAGTTGGCGGTGTACATATCGTTTGAGATCACCTGCAAAGTGGGCATTTTCCCGGTGAGGTACTCCTTGTCCCAGTCGTTTAAGGGGAGCAGTTCCTCGGTGGGGAGACATCTGTCGTCCAGTCCGCATTTTTCCCCCACAGGCACACAAAGCCGCAGATCCTCCTGCTTTCCCGAATCAAACAGAGGAGCGTTTATGCAGGTGTGGGTGCATATGGAAACAGGCAGTTTTCTGCCGGAAAGATTTTTCAGGCATATCTCCTGCACAAGACCTTTTTCGTCCGAGAGAGTAAAAGTGTAGCTTATTTCAAAATCCACCGGAAAATATTGGTACATAGGGTCGTCCTTGCCAAAGACAAATCTGGTCTTTACACCGGCGCAGCCGTTTTCTCCGCAGCAAAAGACCACTTCGTGAGTTCTCTTATGTACCCAGCCATGGATAAAATTATCAAAAAGCGGTTCGTTTATAGGAAAATTATACACGGCGTCGGAAGTTTTAAGAACTCCTCTGTCGAACCTGTTTGGAAGATAAAGGGTAGGAAGCCCCCATATTTCTCTTGCGGAATTGATTTCTTCAGCTGTGACATTTTCCCTGTACTTAAAAATTTCACCGTTGTTTATCTTGTCTCTGAATCTGAGTACGCTGCTTCCCATTTCCGGAGCCACAACGGCAAAATACTTTTCTGTTTCCAGTTTAACGCAGGAAAGGTCTTTGAACATAAAACCGTTTTCTACATGAACACTCATCGGTCAACTATCCCTTCAAAATTCATAAAAACTCTTTTGCCCCAATATCGGCAGTTTTTGCGAATGTTTAATTAAAGTTATTATAACACACTTTATTAAATTTAGCAAGTCTTTTAACAAAAAAACTCTGCGACTGTTGGGCGTAAAGTCTGTCGGCTGTCGCCGATGCGGGGCGCAGCCCTTGGTGCGGCTTCGCCGCACCAAACTCCGGTCCGGCAAAGCCGGACCGGAGCAGCCGCCGCAGGCGGCGGCTGGGGCTGCGCCCCGCCTCCACGGAAAAGCGGAAAAGCAAGCAAAACAGCATAAATAAACGGCAAGAATATTTCTGTTTGACACGGGCATAATATCACCAGAACGTTAATGTTCAAAAAAACAGAAGGGGTGATATCATGCTTGACAGGATAGCTCTTATTTTGCTGATAATCGGAGGTATAAACTGGGGACTTATCGGTATTTTCCAGTTTGACCTGGTGGCATGGGCGTTCGGAGGTTCGGCTGCAATAATAAGCCGTATCGTTTATACTCTGGTGGCTCTGTCGGCTGTGTGGTGCGTGTCTTTGTTCTTCAGAGATAATAGCCTGGTAGAAGCCGACTGATACCGCACAATGAGTTGTTGAATAAGGAAAGGGAGTTTTAAAGTTAAAAAAGTGAAAAGCTGCGATCGGGGTTTGTGCTTTTCGTTAAACGCAGGTCTTTTTCAGACCTCGCCCATTGAAACTTTTTTAAAAAACTCCCTTTCCTTTTTTAACAACCTGTTTCATATAATTCTATAAAACTAGTCTACTACGCAATATTTGCCACAAAAATCGCCATATTTTTTTGTTGATAATGACGAAAATTATTAAATATCAGAAATTGTTGCAACATTTTTATTGACTTGACCTCAAAAACATTATATAATGATAGAGGTGTCTGAGAAATAAACCTCGGTTTATTTCCGACATCCGTTTTGTTGTCTCCTTTCTTTTGTTCTACACATAGTTTGTTTCATTTTATCTTCGCAGGGCTGACGCTCTGCTATTTTTTTGCTCAAAATCAGCCTTGTTTGCCGATTTGCTCTTTTTTGGACTTGTAATTTTCAAAAAATTGGTGTATAATAATTTTACCGCTTGTCAGCGGAATAAAAATTCAGGGAGGAATGTAATATGTCAAAGCCTTTTTACATTACTACGCCGATCTACTATCCCTCGGGAAATCCCCATATCGGCCACTGCTATACTACGGTGGCGTGCGATTCTATCGCCAGATATAGACGAATGCAGGGCTATGACGTTATGTTCCTTACGGGAACTGACGAGCACGGTCAGAAGATAGAAGAAAAAGCTGCGGAAAAAGGTATCACTCCAAAACAGTACGTCGACCAGGTAGTGGAAGTTTTCAAAAAGCTTTGGAAATATATGAACATAAGCTACGACAGATATATCAGAACTACCGACAGCTACCATGTGGAAACCGTACAAAAGATATTTAAACAGCTTTACGATAAGGGGTATATTTATAAAGGGGAATACTCCGGTAAATACTGCACCCCCTGCGAAAGCTTCTGGACTGAGTCCCAGCTGGACGAAAACGGCTGCTGCCCCGAATGCCATCGGGAAGTCAGGGAGGCAAGGGAGGAAGCCTACTTCTTTAAAATGTCTCCTTTCGCAGACAGGATAGAAAAACTCCTGACTGAGACCGACTACCTCCAGCCTAAGACCAGAGCGGTGGAACTGGTCAACAACTTTATCAGACCGGGGCTTGAGGATCTGTGCGTTTCAAGGACTTCTTTCAAGTGGGGTATCCCTGTCACATTTGACGAAAAACACGTTGTCTATGTGTGGATAGACGCCCTTTCCAACTATATTTCCGCCCTTGGCTACCTGAACGACAGCTATTCAGATTATGACAAATTCTGGCCGGCTGACGTCCATATGGTGGCAAAGGATATAATGCGCTTTCACGCCATTATCTGGCCTGCAATGCTGATGGCTCTGGAACTTCCTCTGCCTAAACATCTAGCTGTCCACGGCTGGATAACTTTCAACGGGCAGAAGATGTCCAAATCCCTGGGCAACGTGGTAGACCCCTTTGTGCTTGGGGAACGTTACGGCTGCGACCCCATACGTTACCACATACTGCGTGAAATGGCTCTCGGCGCAGACAGCTCTTTTTCCAACGAGATAATGATAAACCGCATAAATTCCGACCTTGCAAACGGTCTTGGAAATCTTGTTTCAAGAACAGTCGCAATGGCTGACAAATACTTCGGCTCAGTTCTTCCCACCGAAAGGGAAGCCGGAGAGTTTGACGATGAGCTGATAGGCGAGGCGCTGGCGCTCAGGGCGAAAGTTGACGCCTGCATGGACGAAACACGCCTCAACAATGCTCTGGCGGAAATCTTCACGCTGGTTTCCCGTGCGAACAAGTACATCGACGAGACGGCTCCCTGGGTCTTGGGAAAAGACCCTGACAAAAAGGCAAGGCTGGCTTCGGTGCTTTACAATCTGCTTGAGACCATCAGGATAATTTCCACCCTGCTCTGTCCGTTCATGCCGTCTACCATGCCGCTGGTGTGGGAACAGATAGGCGCAGCCGAAGCTGACGTTACCTACGAAAATGCCGGAAAATTCGGTGTTCTTCCCGAAAACGTGACAGTCCACAAAGGAAACATCATCTTCCCCAGGATAGATGTGGAAAAAGAGATAGACGAGCTTAACGCCATCATTGCCGGCAGCAAGGAAAAGTCTGAGCCTGAGCAGCAGGCGGAAGTTCAGCCGCTGGCGGAAGAGATCGGCATTGAAGATTTTGCAAAAGTCGATCTTCGGGTAGCGAAAGTGCTTTCCTGCGAGAAAGTGAAGAAGGCGAAAAAGCTGCTTTGTATGCAGCTGGACGATGGTTTGGGCGGCAGGCAGATAGTTTCGGGAATTGCCCAGTGGTACAGTCCGGAAGATCTTATTGGAAAGAAGATAGTCATTGTGGCGAATCTGAAACCGGCAGTTCTTTGCGGAGTTGAGTCCCAGGGAATGTTATGCGCCGCCGACGCCCCGGACGGTTCGGCAAGCGTTATCTTTCCGGACCAGTCGCTCCCCTGCGGAACCAAGTTAAGATGACCCTGAGCGGACGCCGTTCGTCCGCTCCGAATGTGCCTGTAGCTCAGTTGGATAGAGCGTCAGACTCCGACTCTGAAGGCCGCTGGTTCGAATCCAGTCAGGCACACCAATGTTTACTTCGTAAACATGAAGTAATCGCATCGTTGCCATATATCGTGGCAACGATTTTCTTTTCAAGAAAAGAAAAACAGCGATTCTTCTGTTAGTGGGGATTTATTACTTTATGCGGAGATTTTCGTTTGCAAACGAAAAACAAGCGATAAATGCTTGCGAAGCAAGCATGAAGTAATCGCATCGTTGCCTAAATGCTTGCGTTGCAAGCATGAAGAATTGCATTTCCGCCAAGATGATGGCGGAAATTTTTCTTTTTCAAAGAAAAAACAGCAATTCTTCTGTTAGTGGGGGGATTTCTACTCAGTGCGTGATTTTTCGGGTACTATACCAAGCGTAGGGGATTTTCTTTTTCAAAGAAAAACGAGCAATTCTTCTGTTAGTTGGTAATTTATCTCTAATGTTGGGAAACAGGCTTGCTTCCCCCTAGTAATTGACCCCTATCTGCGGTTCGGCAACTGATGCAACTTCGCAATGGTGACTTTGACAGATGGTTGTAACTCGTGTCATTCCCCGGGTCAACAACTGCGGCGGCAGCCCTAATAGCCAAGCTCTTTGCTCCATGATGACTGTAAAATTTTCCCAGGCTCACCTAACCGCAATGCTCATCGGCAGCTGGTGCAGCTTCGCAAAGGTGATTTTGACAGATGGTTGTAACTTGTGTCATTGCTCAGGTCAACAACTGCGGCGGCAGCCCGTGGGGGCAACGCCCCACGGCTTCGGCGGCTTGCCGCCGAAGTACGCTCACCTATAGGTGAGCGGCTGCCGCCGCATATTGCATTAGTTGTGAGATGTTGCCGGTGTCGCTTCTTTCCCCTCTTTCTCCTGATACTATTAATATTTTATATTGTGGTTCGGCAGGAGCGTTCACCCCTCACAATGTGTTTAATGTAAAATATTTCCAGCCTTTTTTTCTTCCTCACTTACTTATAACAACCTTTTGCCATTAAAGCTCGCTCACCTTGTTGCGGACATCGCCCCCTCATACTGAGTTTATTGTTAAATATTTCCAGCATCTCTTTCCCCTTACTACTATTAATAGTTTATATGCGGTTCGGCAGGAGTGCCGCCCCTCATACTGCATTTAGTGCAAAATATTTCCAGACTCTTTTTCCTTACTTATAACAACCTTTAGCCATTAAAGCTCGCTCACCTTGTTGCGGGCATTGCCCCTTATACTGCATTTATTGTAAAATTTTTCTGCCTGCTCTCCCAAGCCTTCTTTCCTCACATTAACAAGTTTCTTATTGAGTCAACTGGCTTAATTGCCCACCGCCCTCATACTATATTTAATGTAAAATATTTCCGGCCAATTTCCCGAACTCACTAACCGCAATGTCCAGCTGTTGGTATAGCATTGTCCCCCCTATTCTGCATTTAGATGTAAATTTTTCCAGTCTCTCCTCCCTCCACTTCCATACCATTCCGCCTCAACGCCGACTTCCCACCTGACAAAAACAGCAGACCTCGGTAAGGTCTGCTTGCTGATTCAATGTATGCTTCTCTTGATGATCTCCATGCACATTCTGCCGTTGTGGTAGGGGCATTTCCACGGACCGGCTTCTTCTTTCCAATCGTGGGGCTTGCCCTCGAACGACACCTCGGAATACCACTCTCCGCCCGGCCTTTTGTCCGAAACGTTCGCCATGATGTATTCCCAGATGGAATTTGCCGCCTTGAGGAACTTTTCCTCTCCGCTGTGACCGTAAGCGTTTATGAAGCCGACGACCGCTTCCGCCTGCACCCACCAGACACGCTTCTTGTCTATCTTGTCGCCGTCCCTCTCGTTGTTGAGCGCACCGTTTTCAAATGCAATGGACAGTATGTTCTCTGCGATCGCCAGATCTATCTTTCTGAACTTTTCAGTCAGCTCTTTGTCGTCCAGAGCGTCGCAGGCACGGTCTACCAGCCAGGTAGCTTCAATATCGTGGCCGTAAGAATGTATATCCCCCATCACGTTGAATTTTGAGTCGAAAAACACCCTCAGCGCAGTTCTTTCGGGGTCGTAGATAATATCCGACATCTGCGACAGCAGAAATTTCAGCCTGTCTGCGACCTTTCCGTTTTCTCCTGCAAGATAAAGCTCTGTGTACGCTTCTATCAGGTGAAGCACCGTGTTCATGGTCTTTTCCACCGTCAGACCGTTTTCAGAAAGCGCCTCGTTCACCGCAGGCTCCCAGTTTCTGGTGAAAGCCTCCCCGTAACCGTACTCGTCGGGAGTTTTCTCCTCCACCTGCTCAAACAGTTCCTCCGCCAACGCCAGAGCCTCTGGGTTGCCCGAAGCCCTGTAGTACGCTGAAAGCGCATATATCGCAAACGCAATATTATATGTATGCTTCATATCGTCCGCCGGCTGACCTTTATAATCGGTAAGCCAGTAAACTCCCCCGAACTGCCGGTCAACGCAGTGATCTTTTATAAAATTGTAAGCGTGAGTAGCCAGCCGCAAATACTCCTGCTCTCCCAGCAGTCTGTAGCAGTTGGAGAAAAACCACAGTATCCTCGAATGAAGTATTACCCCTTTATCCGCCTTTTTGTCAAGCTTCAGATCGTACCCCACATAGCCGTAGAATCCGCCGTTTTCTTTATCTTCCAAAGCCGCCCAGAACGGAGCTATATGCTCTGTCAGTTCCCTTTTCACATCATTTATCAACATGACTTTTCACCTCTGTCAGCGTATGCGCCTTGCCTCAACGTAATATTTCTTGTCCTGGGCGTGACCCATGGAAAAAGTCTTTCTGGGAAGCGACCCGTCCAGTATCACGGTGGGGAACAGCTCTGATTTTTCCATATCCGGCAGCAGGAATCCCACTGCGTCCGGGCTTGCCGACAGTTCCCTTACCACCTCAGCCCCGTGGATATAATCCACCTTTCCGCCAAGCTCCCCAAGCAGCTTATCCAAGGCGTTTTGCAGGCTTCCCACCGTCAGTTTGGAAAGAGGCTCATGTATATAAACTTCCCTTTCTTCCCCATCGGTGACAACTTTCATCTTCTGCTCAGACGGTCTGTCCGACAGCCCCAGCATTTCCTCAAGCCCTGCCATGAGCTTTTCTCTGTCCA
>CANRLY010000037.1 GCA_947631585.1 uncultured Clostridia bacterium | reverse complement strand
CCCTTATCAACAGGATAAAGCATTACCTTATGGAAAAAGGCGAGTACCGCCCGGCGGACGAACTGTCCTTTGCCCCTGCCCTATGCAACAGGATAGACCGCAACACCTCCGGCATAGTCATCTGCGCAAAAAACGCCGAAAGTCTGCGCATACTCAACAGCAAGATACGGGACAGGGAGCTTCACAAGAAATATCTGTGCATTACTGTGGGTGCGCCGGAAAAGAAGTCGGCGGTGCTTACCGCTTACCTGGAAAAAGACGAAGCCGCCAACATGGTAAAGGTCACCGGCAAAAAGACCCCCTCCAACAAAACGATAAAGACCTCATACCGTGTTCTTAAAGAGCGTGACGGACTTGCTTTGCTGGAAGTGGAGCTTATTACAGGAAGAACTCACCAGATAAGGGCGCATATGGCTTATATCGGCAATCCCCTGCTGGGAGACGGCAAGTACGGCATAAACAAGGTGAACCGCAGTTTCGGCGTCAAGACGCAGGCTCTCTGCGCCTACAAGCTGGAATTTGACTTTTCTTCTGACAGCGGTATACTCAGCTACCTTGACAAAAAAGTCTTTGAGATCAAAGATATCAGCTTTGTTAAAAAGTTCTTTTCGTGATGGTTTTGTCGAAATTAACAAAAAACTATTGCATTGTGGTGTGGTTTTGTGTTATAATAATCAGGTATAATGTTTACGATTTAATGCTGTTAGATCACGGCGGAAGATCAGCCCTCCTGACATACATAAAAACATCTTGCTTCAGACACCGCATATTTACGACGTATCTTCTATATAAATAAGTATCGCCCGTAAGCCTGACCGATATCCGGCGGCTGGGGACGCATACTGTTTATCAAGCGGGGGCAAAAGAAAGGATAGGTTGCTCATGAAAGGCGATTTGCACTGCCACACTACTTTGTCAGACGGTTCTCTTGGTATCGAAGAGGTTATTATCCAGGCTAAGAGAATGGGTCTGGATCATCTTTCCATAACAGACCACGACACATTATCTTCTTCAAGCAGGGCGCACATTCTCGGCGAACGCTACGGCGTAACGGTCATTCCCGGTGTGGAGCTTTCTGCCTGGGACAAGAAAAAGAACACAAGGGTACATATTCTGTGCTACGCTCCGCAGAAGCCCGACAGGCTGGAGGGGCTTTGTCTGAAATCCTGCGAGATCAGGAAGTCCTGCGCAGTGGACATGATAAAGAAAGTCACGGAAAAATACCCCATCACCATGGAAGCGGTTTTAAAGTACACCAAAGGAAGCAAAAGCATCTACAAGCAGCACATAATGCGTGCGCTGGTAAATTACGGCTACGCTACCGAGCTTTACGGCGAAGTGAACGATCAGCTGTTCAACAGAGAATACGGCAGCTGCATTGTTGACAGAGAATACCCGGACGTGAACTTTGTGCTGGATCTGATACATTCCTCCAGAGGAATTGCGGTGATGGCGCACCCGTTCATGTTCGATAATCTGGAGCTTATGGAAGAACTTGCGCAGAAAGGCAAGCTTGACGGCATAGAGGTGGACCATTACACCGCCAACGAAAAGCAGCGTGAGCAGCTGAGGGAGACCGCCAGAAAGTACGGTCTGCTGATGACCGGCGGTTCAGACTTCCATGGGCTTTACAACCAGGTGCCGTCTTACATAGGAAGCTGCACCACCGATGAGGAAAATATCACAAAACTTATGGATATGATCTCCGCAAACTCGCATAAATGAGCTTTCGGGGAAGTTACATAAAAGGAGCGGAACATTAAATGAGTTCAGACGTAATGCAGGAATCCCTGGAAATGCACAGCCGCTGGCAGGGCAAGATAGAGGTGGTCTCCAGAGTTGCGATAAACGACGCAAGATCGCTGACGCTGGCTTACACGCCGGGCGTTGCGCAGCCCTGTCTTGAAATACAGAAAGACCCGCAGCTCTCGTATGAGCTGACAAGGCGGTCAAATCTGGTGGCGGTCATCACGGACGGCACGGCGGTGCTGGGACTGGGTGACATAGGCGGACTGGCAGGTATGCCTGTGATGGAGGGCAAATGCGCTCTTTTCAAAGAGTTTGCCGGAGTGGACGCCTTCCCTATCTGCATAAAGTCTAAAGATACCGATGAGATAGTCCGCACAATAGAGCTTATTTCCGACAGCTTCGGCGGCATAAACCTTGAGGACATCGCCGCACCCAGGTGCTTTGAGATAGAGCGCAGGCTCAAGGAAAAGCTGGATATACCGGTCTTTCATGACGATCAGCACGGCACTGCGATAGTTGTCGGGGCTGCGCTGATGAACGCCTGCAAGGTCGCCGGAAAGAAGCTGGAAGAAATGACGGTGGTCATCAACGGCGCAGGGGCGGCAGGTATCGCCATCGGAAAACTTATACTTTCGCTGAATGTGGGAAACCTTATAATGGTAGACATAGACGGTGCGATCTGCGACGGCGGCGAGTACGCAAATCCTGCTCACGCTGAAATGGCAAAGGTAACTAACAAAAACAGGCTCAAAGGGTCGCTTGCCGACGTTATCAAGGGCGCAGACGCTTTCATCGGCGTTTCAAAGCCGGGTCTTGTTACCGAAGAAATGGTGGCTACCATGGGAGACAAGCCTATTGTCTTTGCTATGGCTAACCCCACGCCTGAGATCATGCCGGACAAGGCTAAAAATGCCGGAGCTTTTATTGTCGGCACAGGACGCAGCGATTTTGCAAACCAGATCAACAACGTTATCGCTTTCCCCGGAATTTTCAAAGGTGCGCTTTCGGTAAGGGCTTCCGACATAAACGAGCAAATGAAACTGGCGGCTTCAAAGGCGATAGCCGGCTGCGTTCCGGAGAACAAACTGAGCAGGGAGAGAATACTTCCCGATGCATTTGACAGGGCTGTTCCCGAAGCGGTAGCAAAGGCAGTCGCCCAGGCTGCGATAGACAGCGGAGTTGCCGGAATAAAAGGATAATAAAGATCAAGGAGTGATATTTATGACAATAAACTACAGAACACACGGTACTTGTTCCCAGCAGATAAACATTGAAGTTGAGGGCGGGATAATCAAGAGCGTGGAATTTATCGGCGGCTGCAACGGCAACACCAAAGGCATTTCCCAGCTTGTTGTGGGAATGAAAGTGGAGGACGTTATAGAGCGTCTGGAAGGCACTACCTGCGGATTCAAGCCCACCTCCTGCCCCGACCAGCTGGCTCAGGCTCTTAAAGAAGCTCTGTGACCCGACAAAAAGAAAAAACCTCTCTGCTAAACTTTCAGCAGAGAGGTTTTCTTAGTTTTACAAAAATTGTTTTTAAGATAGATCGAAATTTGTCCGTGTTCAGACGGGTGTGACTTTATTTTCAAAATCGGTGTGCTTGCCGTCTATGCCGTACTTCTTGTTCCGTCTGGACTCAAAGAACTTAGGCGCTACCTTGGGGAACATAGCATAGCTGAGGACGTCCTCCTCCTGCTCAGTCCACTCGGCGCACTCTTTCTTCATCTCCTCAAGCTCCGGCTTGAGCAGGTCGGCAGGGCGGCAGGTGATAGGCTGTTCGTCGCCCAGTATCTTCTTCTGGAACTCCGGGTCTATATCCACAGGAGTCTTTCCGTACTCTCCCTTTACCAGTCCCTTGAACTCCTTGGTGACCGTCTTGTATCTTTCGCCCATGATTACGTTGAACACCGCCTGAGTTCCGACTATCTGGGAGGTCGGCGTAACAAGCGGAGGATATCCGGAATCTTTCCTTACTCTGGGGACTTCCCTTAGCACCTCGTCCAGCTGGTCGGCTTTGCCTGCCTGTTTCAGCTGAGAAAGCAGATTTGACAACATTCCGCCCGGCACCTGATAGATAAGAGCGTTTGCATCGGTCGCAAGCATTTTCGGGTCGAGCAAGCCGCTGTCGATGTACTTTTGTCTCAGTCCCATGAAGTATTCTCTTATTTCGGTAAGAGCTTTAAGGTCGATACCGGTGTCGTATTCCGTTCCCTGGAAAGCCGCCACTACCGATTCGGTAGGAGCGTGGGAAGTTCCCAGAGCCAGCGGCGACATTGCAGTATCCACCACGTCAACGCCTGCCTCTACCGCTTTCATGATACACATGGAAGCCAGACCGGAAGTATAGTGGGTATGGAGCTGTACAGGTATCTTGACTGCGCCTTTCAGGGCTTTTACCAAAGATTCTGCCTCATAAGGCGTCAGCAGGGCTGCCATATCTTTTATGCAGATAGAATCTGCGCCTGCGTTTTCTATTTGTTTTGCATAATCCACATAATACTGGTGGGTGAAAACTTCGCCCAGCGTATAAGAAATAGCCACCTGTGCGTGTGCGCCCTCTTTTTTAGCGGCTTTTATAGCGGTATCAAGGTTTCTGATATCGTTGAGCGCATCAAATATCCTGATTATGTCGATACCGTTTGCAACTGATTTCTGCACGAAATATTCAACCAGGTCGTCCGCATAGTGGCGGTATCCCAGCATATTCTGTCCTCTGAAAAGCATCTGGAGCTTGGTGTTGGGCATTTCCCTGCGGATAACTCTCAGTCTTTCCCACGGGTCCTCGTCAAGGAATCTCAGGCAGGAATCGAAAGTTGCACCGCCCCAGACCTCTGCGGAATAGAAGCCGATCTTATCCATTGCCGGAAGTATAGGCAGCATCTCGTCCAGTTTCATTCTTGTAGCTATCAGAGACTGATGGGCGTCACGGAGGACGGTCTCTGTTATTTTCAACTTTGCCATTAGATACTTTCCTTTCGTCTGTAAGATATTATGCTCAGACCGTTTACTGGATAACTGCCAGCACCGTACCGGTCTCCACAGAAGTTCCCTTGGTAACGTTTATGCTTGCCACTTTGCCGGAGCAGGGAGCGTTGACATCGTTTTCCATCTTCATAGCTTCCAGCACGAAAAGGGGCTTTCCGGCTTCAACAGTATCTCCCACCGCCGCTTTGATATCGAGTATCGTTCCGGGCATAGGAGCGGTGACCTTAGTTCCGTCCGCAACAGGAGCGGCGGCAGCCGCAGGTGCAGGAGCGGCAGCGGCGGCCGGAGCAGCAGCCGGCGCAGAGCCTGCTTCAAGCTCCTCAACAGCAACGTCATAGGCTTTTCCGTTTACAGTAATATTGTATCTTTTCATTGTCATTCACCTGTCCTTATATAATTATATAGGCATATTGCCGTGCTTTTTAGGAAGTTTGGATATTCTCTTTCCGGAAAGTATATCCAGTGCGTCAGCTATAGTTTTGCGCAGTTCAGCCGCCGTGACCACATCATCGACTACGCCTTTCTTTGCTGCCACGAATGCGCTTGCCTGCTGCTCGACATACTCTTTTGCCAGCTGTTCCCTGGCAGCGGCGGTATCCTCAGCGCCTTTGAGCTTATCGTGCATGAGCAGTTCAGCCGCAGCTTCAGGAGCAAGCGGAGATATCACCGCTTCAGGCAAAGCGAACACCATATCGGCGTTTGCGCCCTTTCCTGCCAAAGCGATATAAGCCGGTCCGTAAGCCTTGCCTGTTATCACCGCAAGCTTCACGGTAGTTGCTTCCGCATAAGCGTGAGCCAGGATCGCCATATTCTTCACAGCGCCCCTTGTCTCCTCCGGGTCTGACGTCAGGAATCCCTCGGTATCCACCAAAGTTACCACCGGCACAGCGAAAGCGTCGCACAGTCTGACGAATCTTGCTATCTTTGAGCAGTCGTCTGCGCTCAGCTTGTCGCCGGTCTTATTAGTTGCGGCAAATCCCACAGTTTCGCCGTTTACAGAGCCAAGAGCGGTATAGGCAGCCTTGCCGTTATCGGCATAAAGCTCCACAACGCTGAGTTCATCGCACACAGACTTAATGGCAGCTTCAGGCTGCTTATCGTAAGCGGCAGTCGGCAGAGCAAATTCATACACCGGCAGCGGAGCAAGGTTATTCTGGGGAAGTTTTTTAAGTATTTCCGCAGCCGCTTCCACAGCTGACTTATCGTCCTTGCACACCAAAGCGGCAGTTCCTGTCTTAGCGCAGTTTTCAGCCTTATTTTCAATGCCGGAATTAGGCGTAACGAACATTTCCGAATCCTCGGTCATTATCACCAGGTCTGCGGACTGAGCAAGCATTGCGGCAGTTCCTGCGCAAGTTCCTGCCACCACAGCTATCTGCGGCACAACGCCTGACAGGTTATTTATCCACATAAGTAATTCCCCATAAGCCGAAAGAGCGTCGATGGGGTCGTTCACATCAGCTCCGAACGAATCGTATATTCCCACTACCGGCACGCCGGTCTTAGCCGCCAGATCCAGCGTCTTTTTGATCTTTGCAGCCTGAGCCGCACTCATTGCACCGTTTCTGACTGTCATATCCTGAGAAAAAGCGTACACCGGGTCGCCCTCCACATAGCCGTAAGCGGCGATCACTCCGGCTGCTGCATATCCGTCGATTTCGGTAAATTCTCCCTGGTCAAACAGATATTTCAGCCTTTCTCTTGCAGGAGACGCTTTCATTCTTTCCTCCCTCAGCGATGAAAGCATCGAGACTGTATCTGACATACAATGTCCTCCAATCACTTTATATTAGCCGCAAAGATACATCTTTCCGGCAGTTTGTCTGTTTTGCGGCAACACCGCCGCTTATAGCAGTATATATTATAACTCATTTTTTCCATCTTTGCAAGGCGGCGCAAAGCTATTTTCCGCAACTTTTACATTTAGACATAAATTCCGTAACAGACGACAGCAAATTTTCATCATCTTTCACGAATCCCATTTTCTTTGCTGTTTGTCTGATACTTTCGGAAAACTCCGCCTTTTCAATGCCTTTCATCATGGAAAGGAACAATATCGACCTGGTTATGCCGTCAAACAGGCAAAGATCCTGCTGAGGGCTGACCTCGTCTATCATCACCCTGTCGCCCTCCAGGTGGTAGATGCCATAGCCGGTCACTCTGCCCGAATCGTCCGCTTCCACCACGTTGGGATAAACTTCCGAAAGTCCCAGTTGCTTTATCCTGCCAAGATAATTTTCATAATTTTTAGTTTGCAGTATCTCCAGCAAATCACTCACCGCCCTGCTTGTTTTTGGAAAGAGCGTTTCTGATGGCTCTCAGCTCGTCGGGGGTAAGTTCCCGAAACTCTCCAGGTTTGAGCATACACAGCCGCAAAGGTCCTATGGAGGTACGTTTTAGCCTTGCCACCTCAAGACCTACTTTTTCGCACATTTTCCGTATCTGGCGGTTCCTGCCCTCGTGAATAGTCATTTGCAGCACTACTCTTCCCGGCTGCTTGTCAAGCACCGTAACTATACAAGGCAGCGTTTTTGAGCCGTCTATCTCCACCCCCTCGGAGAGCTTCACCAGCTGGTCGTCGGTTATATCCGGTCTGACCGTGACCCTATAGGTCTTGGCGATCTTTCCGGACGGGTGCATGATATCGTTTGCGAATTTTCCGTCATTTGTAAACAGCAGCAGTCCCTCAGAGTTCCTGTCAAGCCGTCCCACCGGGTAAACTCTTGCGTCTATGCCGGTGATAAGGTCGGTAACGCACCGGCGTTCCAGTTCATCGCTGGTGGTAGTAACATACCCTCTGGGTTTATTAAGCATCAGATAATATTTTTTTACCTTCTTAGGGGAAGCGATATTCTTGCCGTCAATGCTGATAACATCTTTAGTTCCTGCCTTATCCCCGAGACTGCATTCCCTGCCGTTTACTTTCACTCTCCCCTGAGAGATAAGCTCCTCGGCCTTTCGTCTTGAGCAGTATCCGCTGTCTGCAATTATCTTCTGGATCCTGATTTTTTCCATAATGTCAATTTCTCCGAAACTCATAAGCTCTGGCGGCTGCCAGTTTCTGAAGCCGCACCGCCGAAGCTTTGATATGTAGGCAGGGCTGTCCTGCCGTTTTCAAAAGAATCTTGAGATAAGATCCCTTATTTTCCTGATATATTTCATAACTACGCTGCTGTCGTCACGCTGTTTTACAGAAATATCCTGCTGTGCCAAAAGGTCTGCCGAGCGGATAAGTTCGCCGTCAAGGTAAAAATCCACCCTGCCCAGCTTTTCGCCGCAGATAATAGGCGCATAGTAAAATGGTGCGACTGTAGTTTTGGCAACTATCCGTTCCAGTTCGCCGTCAAACAGAGATGCTGTGGGGGTCACCTCCGGTCTCACCGCTACAAAGTCCTTTTCGCCGCCCACCACGTTCACATTGAACTGCTGAGTTTCCATAGGAAGAACATAGCTTTTCACTTTCTGAAAAGCATAGTCATAAAGCGCCGCATGGTCGTTCCAGTCAGACGGGGCGTTGAGCGTCACGCAGATAAGCGTTACACCGTTTCTTTTGCAAGCCGTGACAAGGCATCTTCTTGCCTTATCGGTAAAACCCGTCTTTACTCCGAAAACGCCGTCGCAGTATTTCAGCAGCTTGTTGTTATTTGAAAGCCATCTGTCGTAAGGCGGATCGCCGTAGCAAAGTTTAGCGGTCTTGCTGGAGCATATCTCCACGAACTCAGGGTCTTTCAGAGCCTGTGCGGTAAGCGCAGCCATATCGTATGCGGTGGAATAATGCTCATCAGTATAGTCGTCCAGACCTGACGGCGTGACGAAGTGGGTGTCTTTCAGACCCAACTCCTCAGCTCTGCGGTTCATCATCTCCACAAAAGCCGGTATGCTCCCTGCCACTCTTACCGCCGTACAGTTAGCGGCGTCGTTTCCGCTGGGAAGCATCATGCCATAGCAAAGAGTCCTCAGCGTTACCCGATCGCCCTCTGTCAGTCCCATAGACGAGCCTTCCACCTTTACAGCCTCGCTGTCCACGGTGAAATATTCGTCCAGATCGGGCTGCTCAAGCGCAAGCATAGTAGTCATTATCTTGGTAGTTGACGCCATAGGTCTTTGTTGGTAAGCATTTTTCTCATACACTACCCTGCCGGTCTCGGCTTCTATGACCACAGCCGAATCAGCGGAAATTTCCAGGTTTTCCCCGCTGACATGGGCGGCGGTCGAGCCGGCTGCCGACAAAGCGGTCAGAGCCGCCAGACAAACAGACAATAATTTTCTCACAAGCATACACCTCTGTTTTTGTTATTACAGAAACATTATGCTCATTTCATCGCCTGTTGATTCCAAAAAACCGCTGTATAATTTTAGCTGTCGGAAGCTTCCTCAGGCTTGTTCTTTTTCTTGTTCAGAAATTCGGTCACCTTGTCAATGACCTCCGGCACCATGTTGATGACCGCATTTTCCTTGCTGGCGTTCATTGAGAGCTGGAGCAGTCTCACATCGCCGTTTGAAACCGCAATAAATGCGATCGGCGAAATAGTTATTCCTGCTCCCGAACCGCCGCCGAACATCTCCTTGGGGTTCTTGGTGGGAAGGTCGCTTCCGCCCGAAGCAAACCCGAACGACACCTTAGACACCGGGATAATGGTAGTTCCGTCAGCGACAACGATAGGTTTGCCGACGATAGTTTCGCAGTCGATCATTTCCCTGATCTTTTCCATTGCTCCGGTCACAAGACCTTCAAGATGATTCTCACTCATTTACAAGCATCTCCGTTTCATCAGAATTTTTTATTTTATTTGCCTTTTTCTCACGTCTCGATCTTATTTTTCCCGAAATAAAGATCGCCGCAAAATTCACCAGTGTGCAAAAGGCAATTGCTATCAGTGCGGACGGTCTGACGCAGACTGTCACATCTGCGTTATATCTCAGTGCGTTTTCGTTGAATCCGCAGTTTACCGCCAATCTTTTTATCTTCACGGTAAATATCATTGACAGCGCCGCAACTGCGTTATACACCGCTGCGCTCATCTTACCGTAGTTCATTGCCGACTCATAAGGGTCCTCCTTAGCGGTCAGCAGTGTGACGTCCGTTTTACAGAAGCGCACGGTCTTGAGCAGTTTCTTCACTGTTTTCCACGCCGTTGGAACATACGGCTTTATCATAGCCCACTTCTTTTTAAGACCGTCAAGTTTGCTTCCCTTATTGGCCTTTTCCAGTTTTTTCTGTTCTTTAAGAAGCGCTTTTTCTTCTTTTTTCAGGCGTTTGAGTTCTTTCTTTTCCTCTTTGGTAAGTTTCTTTTCAGGCGGCGGAGGCGCAGCTTCTTCAGTTACAGGAGGCGGCAGGCTCTCCACGGGAGGCGGCATTTCCGCCGGAGAAACATATTCTGCCGGAGCCGGCGTTTCCGCTTGCTCTTGCGGCAGGTCGTCAGGCGTTTCCTCACTGAACAGCAGCTGCGGTTCTTCGCTCTCAGCTTTCTTTTTGGAACGTTCCCTTTTTCTTTTAGGAGGTTTTTCCTTTTTTGGCGGCTTTTCCTTTTTGGGTTTTCTCGGATAGATCGTAAAGAAAAGATACTTTACAGATATTTCAAACCCATCGTTTGACGCCCTTATATGCGCCCTGACCGAAAAATGCAGCAAAATGACGATAAGCGCAATGATACCCAGTATCACATAAAGAACTATCATTTTCGTCATCTCCTTTTATCGGTCTCAGGGGTATTGATGGAATTTTCAAAGCTCAGTTTTCCGAAGCGGTCTCGGTCTCCTCGCCGGTCAGCTCCATATCGTCAAAGCTCATCTGGTCGCTGTTTCCCGGCAGCGGCGGAAGCTCCTCCAGGCTGCTCAGCTGAAAGCACCTGAGAAAGTTAGCCGTAGTTTTATAAGCCACCGGTCTGCCAGGCAGGTCCAGTCTGCCGGCTTCTTCCAGAAGTTCCTTTTCCACCAGTGAATTTATAACGCCTGAGCTGTCAACTCCTCTGACCTGCTCCACAAAGCTCTTGGTGACCGGCTGGTTATACGCCACCACCGTAAGGACTTCCAGCGCTGCCTGACTCAAAGCGGCGTTCCTCTTGGTCTCAAGAGCTGCCTTTATATACGGTGCAAAGGACTTTTCCGTGGCAAGCTGGTAGCCGTCGCCCAGTTTCAGCGCCCTGAGCGCAGAGCCTGTACTTTCGTACCTGTCGTTAAGCAGTTTGATAAGTTTTTCCGTCATTTCCGGTTCAACGCCTGCCGCCTCGGAAAGCCTGTCCGTTTCTATTTGTTCACCGGCGGCAAAAAGTATTGCCTCGATGACCGATATCTTCTCGTCAAGATACATTGTTTACCCCTCAACTGTTTTATATGAACGTGTCTTTGGTTTTTTCTGCATAAAGACACGTTTATTGTCATCGCTTATAGTAATTCTTCCGCCCTTGGCAAGTTCCAGCACTGCAAGGAAAGTCGCTATCCTTTCAGAACGTCCGGCAAGCCCGTCAAAAAGCTTGTCCATGTCGTATTCCCCCACAGTGTAAAGCCTTCGCAGGATATAGACCACCTTCGAGCCAACCGAAACTATCTTCCGTGAGACCAGCGGTCTGAACACCGACGAGCTGAGAGGGCGGTCGTTCCTGCTGCGTGCGGAGATACCCATGTAAGCTTCCGCCAGCAGTTCGGGACTATGCAGTCTGCCATAGGACTTGTCCGCCGGAATGGTCATCGGTCTGCGCACAAATATCTCAGAGCCTGCATACGCCTCTTTCAGGCGCAGAGCGGCTTGTTTGCAGACAGAATACTCTATCAGCGTCCCCTGGAGTTCCCGTTTCAGCTCTTCGGCTTCATTGGGCTTTGGCAGCAGCGACACGGTCTTTATGTATATGAGCCTTGCCGCCATCTCCAGAAATTCCCCTGCCAGTTCAAGGTCCTGTTCGTCCAGTCCGTCTATGAAGTCAAGGTACTGTTCCAGCAAAGCGGAGATCTCTATATCGTAAATATCCAGTTTGTGCTTTGAGATAAGAAAAAGCAGAAGATCCAGCGGGCCTTCAAATTTTTCCAGTCTGAAAGTCAGATGATCCATCAGTTAAAACCGTCCGTTTCAAGTAATCACGCAATTATCGCCACAAGTTTATCCACCCAGCCGGTCAGGAACATAAACAGGTCGAAAACCGAAGTTCTCAGAAAGTTCATCGGTCTGTCAAGTATTCCGGAGAGCATGACGATAATAAATCCAAAGTATATATAGATCTGGTATTTATCCACCATTCTGTCAAACTTTGCGCTGGTAAAGTAGCTGAGTATCCTGGAGCCGTCAAGAGGCGGTATAGGTATCAGGTTAAAGATGGCAAGTCCTATATTTATTATTATAAAGTAGTACAGTATCAGCTGAGTGAAATACAACACGCCCTCTTGTTGGTAGTATTGCATAAGCGTCTCAGGGCTTACAGGTATCGCCACGACCACACGATAGATAACCGATGCGATAAAGGCGACAAGAAGGTTAGACAGCGGACCTGCCGCAGCAGTCAGAGCCATTCCGGCACGGTACTTTTTAAAGTGCAGCGGGTTCACCGGCACAGGCTTTGCCCAGCCGAATCCCGTAAGCAGCAGGCAGAGCGCACCTATCGGGTCGATATGCGAAATAGGGTTCAGGGTAAGGCGGCCCATATACTCGGCGGTATCGTCCCCCAATTTTTTAGCCGACCACGCATGAGCAAATTCATGCACCGGCAGTATCATAAAGATTATCAGGATCCTGACGCCGTAATTAATGATATTATCCGTTGAAAACAAACTGTATCAGTTCCTTTCACAATTATGTCAGAAAGCGTAACATTCAGCAGGCAGCGAAAACCTGCATACAGTCATATTATACTATATTTTTGTACAAAATACAAGAGGTAAGGCAATTTTTATGTACGCAAACTATATATTTTTCTGAAATTATTAATTTTTTTAAAAAAGTTGTTAAAACCTCTTGCAATTCAGTCGCAAATCTGGTAGAATAACAATGTTGTGTTATAAAATCATTATTGTTTTGATGTTAAGGGAGGTGCAGCCGAATGGCAAAATGCGATTTTTGCGGAAAGGGCGTTACCTTTGGTATCAAGGTGTCTCATTCCCATAGAAGGACCAACAGAACTTGGAAGCCCAACGTCAAGAGAGTGAAAGCGGTTATAAACGGCACTCCCTGTCACGTTTACGCTTGTTCGAGATGCCTCCGTTCCGGAAAGGTAACAAGAGCGGTCTGACTGATAATTAAGCGGTCTTTGCAAAAGCGGAGGCGGCTTTTTTATTTTATGAAGGCGGCTATTTTATTTTATAAGATCACAAGCGGCTTTTATTTTCAGAATATGCAGCAAAAAACCGGCAGGAGAGCGCTCTCACTGTCGGTTTTCTTTTTGTTTTTT
>CANRLY010000036.1 GCA_947631585.1 uncultured Clostridia bacterium | reverse complement strand
GGTAACCTGACTGAATGGTCTTTGGAAGGCTATCCTGACAGAGAGTATGTTGATTGGGGCGTATTGGAACTGTCTGCAAGTCCTCTTCTCCCTGCTGACAAGAGCCAGTTCAACAAGGATTTTGAAACTAACTATGTTACTTTCATGACCTGGGGCGTTTCCCACGATGTAGACTTCTACATTGCTGCTCTTGACTTTTTGAACGATGCAGGCGAGTCGGTTTTTACTGTTGAATAATTAAAGCGCTTACATAAGCTGCGGACGAAAGCCCGCAGCTTTTTTTGTGTTTGTATTGTAATCTTTGAATAAATATGGTACAATAAACTTATATATAAAAAATTTTTGCTTGCTTTCACTTTGTTTTCACATAGACGTTTTAAAATAAATGCAGAATTTTGTAAAATGCGGAGGTTTATTATGCCAAGACTGTTGATTGTTGACGATGAGGAAAAAATAAGGGCGGTCGTGAGAGAGTACGCCGAGTTTGACGGATATGAGGTCGAGGAGGCTCAGGACGGCATGGACGCTGTTGAAAAGGTACGCAGGAGCGACTTCGATATTATCGTGATGGACATAATGATGCCTAAACTGGACGGCTTTTCCGCTTGTCGGGAAATCAGAAAAACCAAAAAGACCCCGATCATAATGCTGTCGGCAAGAGGCGAGGAGTACGACAAACTGTTCGGGTTTGAACTGGGCATAGATGACTATGTGGTAAAACCGTTTTCCGCAAAAGAACTTCTTGCCAGGATAAGAGCAGTGCTGGCAAGGTCGTCCGGCAGCAGCGCCGAGGAAATAGTCACCTATCGGGGACTGGTCATAAACATGACCGCAAGGGAGGTCACTATAGACGGCAAACGTGTTCAGATGACCCCGAAAGAGTACGACCTGCTGTTTTACCTTGTGAAAAATATGAACATAGCTCTTTCAAGAGAAAAACTGCTGGAGGAAGTGTGGGGATTTGATTTTTACGGAGACGACCGCACAGTCGATACCCACATAAAAATGCTCAGAAACAGTCTGGGCGAATACCGCAATCTTATCATAACCCTGAGAGGAATGGGGTATAAGTTTGAAAAGATCTGACCGGAAAAAACATCAGAAAAACAAATCGGAAAAAAGACGTGCCACCCTGAGAAGCTACATCTGGGTGAGCTTTATTGTGTTTACTTTTGCAATTTTGGTGCTGCTGTGGTTTTTCCAGTATATAATGCTGGATACTTACTACTCGTCCATGAAAGCAAGAGACCTTGACACTATTTCTGATAATATATCTCTCAGCGCAAAGAGCGATAACCTCCAGAGCCTGGAACATTCAGTCCGGGAACTTTCCTTTAAAAACAACGTCTGCATGGTCATCACTGACGAAAACGGCAATGTTGAAATGTTCGAGAACACGCTGGGAAGCTTTTCGTTTTTTGAAAAGGATATTAAGACCAACTTTTCAATTTTTATTTACAGCCTGAAATCTGACCTTGATTCGGGGAATACCGACACTATCACCAAGGTGTACGACAACGAACAGTTTCAGTCTCAGGAGTTTTTCCATGTCTCAAAATTCAAGTTCAAAGGAATGGAAAAGTACCTTTTCATAGAATCCACCACCGAGCTTCTGGATTCTACTTCCGCAATAATCAAGCAGCAGCTGGTCTATATCACGATAATCCTTTTCGAGCTGGCGTTTATCATTACGCTGTTTATTTCAAAAAAGCTCTCCCAGCCTATCGCAGATATTACCAAGACCGCCAAGAGCTTCGCAGAGGGGGACTTTGCCACCGAGTTCAAAAGCGAGGGCTACCAGGAAGTCCACGAACTGGCTGATGTTCTTAATAAGGCAAGAAAAGAGATATCGAAGGTCTCCGACCTGAGAAAGGATCTTATTGCAAATATCTCCCACGACCTGCGCACTCCGCTGACAATAATAAAGTCCTACGCTGAAATGATAAGAGACCTCTCCGGCGAGAATCCGGAAAAACGCCAAAAGCATATTAATATAATTATAGATGAGATAGACAGGCTGTCTGCGCTGGTAAGCTCTCTGCTGGAACTCTCCAAACTGGAAAGCGGCAACCTGGAACTGGAGCTTGCAGACTTTTCCGTTCACGAAAAAATGCACGAGGTAATGCAGAGGTACAGACTTCTGGTGGAGCGGGACGGCTACGATATCACGTTCGTTCCAGATGAGGATATGATCTGTCGCGCGGACACGGCAAAGCTTGACCAGGTGATATACAATCTTGTCAATAATGCGGTGAACTACTGCGGCGAGGGCAAGAAAATAGTTATACGTCAGATCAATAAGGATAAGTCTGTGAGGATAGAAGTTTCCGACGACGGAGACGGCATCGCCAAGGAAAAGCTGCCGCTTATCTTTGACAGGTACTACCGTGACGAACGCCATAAGCGTGATAAGGTCGGCACAGGTCTGGGACTTTCCATCGTGAAAGAGATACTAAAAAAGCACGGTTTCCCGTTTGGAGTTATGAGCGAAGAGGGAAAAGGCTCAACTTTCTGGTTCGAGGTGGCTGTGGCGGACGACCCGGAAATTGAGACGGAGAAAAAGCCGGTCAAATAGCATAGGAAAGGGTTGGTCTCAGATGCGGCTGGAAAAATTATGCAGGGAAGAAGCCCTGCGTTATATGGGATACCGGGGAAACGCTCCTGACAGCGCTATGACCGCTCTGCTTGACCAGGCGGAAGAACAGCTGCTCAGGGTGATAGAACCTAAGTATGTTTACAGGATATTCGATGTGGAAAATATAGGTGCGCAAGGGGTCAGCCTGAAAGACTGCGAACTTTTCCTGGAGGGAAAGGATATCGCCGTCCATCTGGAAGGCTGCCGCAGGGCTGCGCTTATGGCTTGTACCATTTCAGGCGGTGCGGACAGGCTTATCAGGATAAACCAGATAAGGAACATGACTCTGGCTTATGTGATGGACAGCCTTGCTTCTGCGGCGGTGGAACAGGTCTGCAATGCGGCGCAGCAGGAGATAGCTTCTCAGACAGGCGGCTACTGCACATGGCGGTTTTCCTGCGGCTACGGCGATCTTCCCATAGAGAGCCAGAAAAAGTTTCTTACGGTGCTGAATGCACAAAAGCGCATAGGAGTAAGCGTGAGCGATTCGTTCATGATGACGCCGACTAAATCCGTAACTGCGGTGTTTGGCATTTCAGACAGTCCGCTGGACAAAAAACGCTCCGACTGCGAAAGCTGCAATATGAAAGACAGCTGCAAATTCAGAAAAACAGGTGAAAGATGTGGAATTTAAACAACTGCTGGATAAAAAGGAATTTATAATACTGGACGGCGCAATGGGTACTATGCTCCAGAGAAAGGGCATGAAGCCGGGGGCTGTTCCTGAGGAACTGAACATAACCTGTCCGGAGTGGATAGAAGAGATACACAGCTCCTATATTCGGGCGGGAGCGGATATAGTTTACGCAAATACTTTCGGGGCGAACAGGTATAAACTGGCGGACTCGGAGTTTTCAGCGGAACAGCTGATAAAAGCCGGAGTTGGTATCGCTAAAAAAGCCGCTCAGGGCAAAGATACGCTTGTGGCGCTGGACATAGGTCCTATAGGGCAACTGCTTGAACCGGCAGGGTCGCTGACTTTTGAGGAAGCTTACGATATGTTCAGGGAGATGGTGATCGCCGGCAGCAAAGCGGATATAATAGTTTTTGAGACGATGACGGACCTTTACGAGCTGAAAGCCGCTGTACTTGCTGCAAGGGAAAACAGCAGCAAGCCCATAGCCTGCACTATGACTTTTGAGGAAAACGGCAGGACTTTCACCGGCTGCGAAGTCTCCGCTATGGCTGTAACTATGGAAGGTCTGGGAGTGGACGCCGTGGGCGTGAACTGCTCTCTTGGTCCGGACAGGCTGGCAGAGGTAGTGGGGGAGTTCGCCAGGTGGACGAATCTGCCTATCATAGCTAAACCCAACGCCGGACTTCCCGACCCGGAAACCGATCTTTACGATATGACCGCAGAACAGTTTGCTCAGGAGATGAAAAAGCTTGCCGCAATGGGCGTGAAGATACTGGGCGGCTGCTGCGGAACAGACCCTGAGTTCATAAGCAGGCTGTCAGGCTTGCTAGGCAATGAAAAATACCAAAGACCCGTTCCTGAGATACCGGCGGCAGTCTGCTCTTACGGCAGGACGGTCGCCATTGACCGTCCGAGGATAATCGGCGAAAGGATAAATCCAACCGGCAAGAAAGTTTTCAAAGCCGCCCTTATAAACAAGGATATAGATTACATTCTTTCTCAGGCGATAGAACAGACTTCCGCAGGGGCTGAGATACTGGACGTAAACGTGGGACTTCCCGATATAGACGAAAAGCAGATGATGGTGACCGCCGTCAAAGCGATACAAAGCGTTACCGACGCTCCGCTGCAAATAGATTCGACTCTGCCGGAGGTGCTGGAAAGCGCACTGAGGATATATAACGGCAAACCTATTGTCAATTCGGTGAACGGCGAGGAAAAGTCGCTCAGTACGGTGCTGCCGCTGGTGAAAAAATACGGAGCGGCAGTGGTGGGTCTTACCCTGGACGAAAACGGCATACCAAAGACCGCAGAGGAACGGTTCGCAATTGCAAAAAGGATAATGGAACGGGCTGTTTCCATCGGGATACCCAAAAGGGATATTTTCATCGACTGCCTGACGCTTACGGCTTCAGCAGAACAAAAGGGAGTAATGGAAACGGTCAACGCCCTGAGACGTGTAAAGACGGAACTGGGACTGAAAACGGTGCTGGGCGTTTCAAACATCAGTTTCGGGCTGCCTAACAGGGAACTTATCAACAGCACGTTTTTGTCGGTCGCACTGGCAAACGGACTTGACCTGCCTATCATAAACCCCAACGCCGCCGCTATGACCGGAGCGGTCAGGGCGTACAGACTTCTTGCCGCCTATGATGAAAATTCTATCGAGTACATTTCGGCTTACGGAGGAGAAAAACCTGCGGCTGCCGCAGACAGCGGAGTTTCAAAGGACATGACCGTGGGCTATGCGCTGGAGCATGGGCTAAGGTCGGAAGGGGCGAAGGTCACCGCCAAACTGCTGGAGACCACAGACCCTATGGATATCGTAAACGAGATGCTGATACCTGCCCTTGACAAGGCAGGGGAGGATTTTGAGAAAGGCAGGATATTCCTTCCTCAGCTTATCCAGACCGCAGGAGCGGCGCAGGCGTGCTTTGAGGTGATAAAGAAGCACATGACTTCAAAAGGCGGCGGACAGGTCTCCAAAGGAAAGATAATACTTGCTACCGTAAAAGGGGATATTCACGATATCGGAAAGAATATAGTCAAGGTGCTGCTGGAAAATTACGGCTATCAGGTCATCGACCTTGGCAGGGACGTTGACTATCAGCGTGTGGTGGACGCCGCCATCGAAAATGACGTTCATCTGGTGGGGCTTTCAGCTCTGATGACTACTACTCTTCCCAGCATGGAGGAGACTATCCGGCTGCTGCATGAGAACAATGTGGACTGTAAGATAATGGTCGGCGGAGCAGTTCTCACTTACGACTACGCTATGAAGATAGGGGCGGATTTCTATTCAAAAGACGCTAAAGAGTCGGTGGATATAGCAAAAAAAGTCTTAGGCTGAACAAATACGCTGAAAATTGAATATTTTTATAAAAAACCTCCAATGCTACCTGTGTAAGTACAGGAAAATATTGGAGGTTGCTTTATGAAAAAAATTACAGCTGCGGCAGTTACGGCAATGCTTACCGTGACTATCCTTACAGGGTTCAAAGACAACGGCGTAAGGTTCGGGGAACTTTCCTTTTTCCCTATGTTCTCGACTTCTCCGTCGGTGGAGTACGAGCAGCCGGAGACAGACTGCGGCAGGGTCGTTGTGGTAGAGCAGAAAGAGAGACCGCAGGTGAAATTCAAGATAGTTGAATGGTTGGAAAAGCTGGCGGAGCTTTTCTGAACGGCGGCTCTTGCTGTTGCAATTGATCTTCGTTTGTGGTACAATGTAAATAACTGTGAGCAAACGGAGGTTTTGATATGCTGACCATCATTACCGGAGGAGCTATGTCCCATAAGGACGAGCTTCTCAGAAACAGGATAACTGAGTCGGTGAAACAAGGGAAAAAAGTTATCGTCCTTATACCCGACCAGTTTTCTTTTGAGTATGATAAACTGCTTTATGATATTTTCGGGGCAAAGACTTTCAACCGGATAACTGTTATCGGTATGAACCGGCTTGCTGCTGAGATCAGAAAGCAGCAGGGTTCTGACAAGGGAACGGCTGCCGACGACAATACCAAGACTATACTTATGTTTCTTGCGATAAAAAAAGCCAAACGGGAGGACAATCTCAGGTACTACCTGAAAAACGCCGATAAACCGTCATTTGCAGCGGAGATGCTGGAAACTGTCGCAGAGTTCCGAAGAAATGAAGTCGATCCTGCAACGCTGGAAAAGGCTTCTCAGGAGCTGGGAGGAACGGTCGCCGAAAAGCTGCACGACATGGCGGTGATATTTGATAATTATAATTTGCTGCTGGCGGAAAGAGGTCTGTGCGATGGGCTGTCCGAAGTGAGCGAAACTGCCGATATGGCGCAGAAACACGGGCTTTTCAACGGCTGTCATATCTATATCGACAGGTACGACACCTTTTCTGCGGACGAGTTCAGGCTCATTGAGGTTATGCTCCATCAGTGCGGAGAACTTGCGGTGGCTCTGACTATTTCCGACGAGAACAACTCACGGTCTAACCTGTCGCCTTTTGCGGCGGTCTGCCGGACAAGGTCAGAACTTGAAAGAATGGCTGCGGCGGCAGGAATACCTGTGAATACGGAAAGTTCCGCCCAATACTACTATAATAAATCCGCTCTTACCCATGTGAACGCTAATATCTTCTGTATAGAGAACCACCCCTCCCCGAACAGCGAGGGGGTAAAGGCTGTCTTTGCCCAGGACTGCTACGACGAGGTGGAATACTGCGCCGCCGAGATAAAGAGGATAGTCCGTGAGGAAAAGGTAAAGTACAGCGATATCGCAGTTATAACAAGACAGCTGGAGGATTACGCTCCCGTGCTGGAAAGCGCATTTGAAAGATACGAGATACCGGCGTTCATAGATATGGGAAAAAGCGTTTCGGGGTCGGCGCTGGCTATATACCTGTCGGCTGTGCTTGACTGCCTGAAAGGCAGGAGCTTCCGCACGGAAAAGATACTCAGAATGATAAAGTCGCCTATTTCGCCGTTTAAGGACTTCGAGGTCTCCGCCATCGAGGAATACTGCTACTGCTGGAACGTTGAGGGGGATATGTGGGCTTCGCCTTTTACCGCCTGCAACCCACGGAACAATAACCTGACCACTGTAAATAAGATACGGGAGCGGATAGTTGCGCCGGTGACAGACTTCCGCAGCAAGGAGCATGAGACAGCCGCCGAACTGGTGAAAGACCTGGTATCGGTGTTTGAAAGCTATGAGCTTACCTCCTGCGTGAACTCTGTTGCCGCCAGATCGAAACTCAGCGGAAACGACATAAAGAATTACATATCCGAACAGTCCGACCGCCTGGAGCTTGCAAGGGAATTTGGGCAGATGTGGAGAAAATTCCTTGCCGGACTGAGATCGGTGTACGAGGTCATCGGGGAACTGAAGCTGTCTTTCAGGGAGTTTTCAGACCTGTTCAGCCTGCTGCTGTCGGGAATGACCGTTTCCGAACCGCCCCAGCGGCTGAATACGGTAACTGTCGCCAGTGCGGAACATTCAAGGCTGTCTGCGGTAAAGGCGGTGTTCGTGCTGGGAGCAAACGCCGATAAGCTGCCGGCTTCCCCCAGGCAGGGAGGGCTTTTTTCCGAAAAGGAGAAAAAACTTCTTTCTGAAAACGGCGTGCCGTTCAACGATACCGCAATAAGCAGTATTTACCGTGAAAGACTGACTGCGTATCTGGCGGTGACCCAAGGCTCTGATAAACTGTACGTCTGCTGCCCGAAAGCCGATTTCAAGGGCGGAGGACTGGAACCGTCCACGCTGATAAGACAGCTGGTGAATATGTTCGGAAGCTCAGTGACGGTGGACGCTTCTTCTCTGGGAGCAGGATTTTATTGCTGTACCCCGAACTCTGCGTTCACAGGGTTTGCCGAAAGAATGAACGACAATACCGTGGAGTCTGTTACGCTGAAAAAGGCGCTGGAGTCAGTTCCGGAATATAAGGAAAAGGTCAGAAGGCTTCTTGACAACTCACAGAAAAAGGAGTTTTCCTTGTCTGAAGATATTGCAGGAAAACTGTTCTTTGAGCAAAGCGGAGATACCAGGACCATCAAGGTGTCGGCTTCTTCGGTGGAAAAATATAACAGCTGCCCGTTCAGATATTTCTGCAATTATGGGCTTGCCCTGACAACTCCTGCCAGAAACAGCATTAACGGCGCAAACCGTGGAAATATCATACATTACATACTTGAAAATATCATGGCGATAGAAAAAGACGGCAGGAAGTATTACGACCCGGCTTTTGAGACTATGAGCGACGAGGAGATACGCCGCCGTGTGGACAGGTACGCAAAAGAGTATCTGGAAGATCAGATGGGCGGCGATTTCGGCAAGACGGCAAGGTTCTTTGCGGCGTTAGAGCGGATATCGGAAAACGCCGTGTTTGTGGTGAAAAATATCAGAACTGAGCTTTCTCAGTCGGAGTTCAAGCCGTGCGATTTTGAACTTTCCCTCAGCGAGGAAAACGGCAAACCGTTCCTTTCTCTGAAAAATCATGACATGACAATAATCATCAAGGGCAAGATAGACAGAGTGGACGTCTTTACAGACGAGACCGGCAAAAAATTCTATAAGATAGTGGACTATAAGACCGGCAAAGTGAGCAACCTGAAAAACTTCATGAAGAAGATACTGCACGGGGCTAACCTGCAAATGATGATCTATCTGGCGGCTCTGCTGGAAAGGGAGAACAGGATCTCCCCGGAAAGCTCCGAGGCGGCAGGAGTGATCTATACTCCGGCGGTGTATATTACTTCCTCATCGGCGGCAGCGGCTCAGACGACCGCCCTGGAAGATGTCAGCGTAAGCGCAGTGGTAAGTCAGCGGTATGCCGATAAAAAGCTGGAACGCTATGGAATAGTCTGCGATGATAAAAAGATACTTGACGCACTCAACAAGGATAACAGCGAATTGTTTATTCCTGCCAGAAGGGGAGCGGTGGTGGAAAAAGAAATAATGCAGGCTATTGAAACTCACGCCGTTTCAATGCTGGAAAAGGTGGGAAATGACCTCCAGAAAGGAAAAATACCTGCCGACCCATTGGCGGACGCCACCGAGAAAAAGATCAAAAAGCCCTGCGCTTACTGCGACTTCTGGACTATCTGCGGCGCAAAGCAGATGCTCCCCAAAAAATTTATTACCAAAGACGACGACAAGAGATTCCGGGAACTGCTGGAGGGTCTTGTAAGCGCAAAAGCCGGAAAAAAGGAGTGAGTAATTGTGGACTGGACAGGTGAACAGAGAAAAGCGATAGATTCTTACGGAAAATGCACGGTGGTGTCTGCGGCTGCCGGAAGCGGAAAAACTGCAGTGCTGGTAGAACGTATCATAAAGATACTTTCAGACCCGTCGCTTGGGGTGGAAGCTGACAGAATGTTGGCGGCAACTTTTACCAATGACGCCGCAAACCAGATGAAAGAAAAGATCTCAGAAGCAATGTCAAAAAAGCTTCTTGCCGAACCTGAAAATGAATGGGTCGCAAAGCAGCAGGAACTTCTTCCTCTTGCGTCTGTATGCACGATAGATTCGTTCTGCATGGACCTGGTAAGGAGCAATATCAACGAGTTCGAGGTGTCCGGGAACTTCACGGTCATAGACCAGGAGGAAAACAAGATACTCACTGCCAGAGCCTTTGAGGAAGCGGCGGAGCTTTATTATGAGAAATATCCGGATAAAATGAAGATACTTACCGATAACTTCGCTGAGGAGGACGACAGCGAGGTGCTGCGTTACGGCATGGAACTGCTGCGGTTCAAAGGGTCGCTGCCGTTTCCTGAGCAGTGGAAAAGACATATGCTGCTGGAAATGGACAGTATCCCGGACAAAATGAACCAAAGCATGGCAAAAAAAGCTATGGAACTGAAAAAAGCCGTTATCGACGGCATTGACCAGATAGAAGTTATCGCAGGTGAGATGGGCTTGCGGGAAAAATATTCCAATGCGTGCGACTCCTACCGGCAGGCGGCTGAAATGGTCACAGACGACCCGTTCAAGCTGTCAGAAAATATGGCTTCAGAACTGTTCGGCTCACTTACCGGGGTGAAGTTCCCGTCCAGAAAAAACCGCAATAAAGCCACTTACGATGAAAATTTGCGCTTCGATGCGATCAATTCCGCCAAAGAAAGTGTAAAAAGCTGCTTTAAACAGCTCAGTTCCATGAAAGCTATATCGCCGGAACAAGCCACTGCCGAAAAACAGGCGGTAACTGAGGTGTTTGAGATATTGTGGGAATTTGTGCTTGCGGCGGAAGAGATACTTGCAGGCTATAAGACCGAAAGGAACAAGCTGTATTTTTCAGATATTACCAGAATGACTATCAGCCTGCTTGCAAAGGAAACTGAAAACGGCTTCGAGAGGACTCCCCTTGCTCAGAAGATAGTGGACGAAAAACGCTATAAGATCATTCTGATAGACGAATTTCAGGACGTGAACAATCTTCAGGAGGTAATATTTAAATGTATCTCCGACACCGACGACCTGGATATCCTTGGCAAAAACGTCTTTGTGGTGGGGGACGTAAAGCAGTCTATCTACCGGTTCAGACAGTCTAATCCGGCGGTGTTTGAAAAGGCAAAACGCCTGGCTTCGGAAGAAAAGAACAAAGACATCGCCCAGCCGGTGCTGCTCAGGAGCAACTTCCGCAGCAGACAGAATATAATAGATCTGGTCAATTATATTTTCTACGATATGATGACAAAAGAGATAGGCGAAGTGGAGTATAATTCCGATGAAGCTCTTGTCAAAGGGGCAAAATTTGCCGGAGCCGACCCGAAAACGGAGATAATCCTTATAGAAAATGAAAGCGAAGAAGAGGACGAGGGCGGCGACGATGAGACGGACGAACAGCAAAAAGAAACTGTCGCAGCCGAATGTTCCGTGGTGGCTCGGAAGGTAAAAAAGATGCTCAACGACGGCGTGCCGGTCTATGAGGACGAAAAACTGCGGCGCTGCGTGCCGGGGGACTTCTGCGTGCTGCTGAGGACAGGCAATCTGGCGGCTCAGTATATAAAGGCGTTCGAGGCGGTGAATGTGAAAGCGGCTACCGATTCGGTAAAAGGTTACCTGGGCGCAAGAGAGGTTAGCCTTGCTCTGAGTATGCTGAGAGTCATAGACAACCCTATGCAGGATATCCCGTTTGCGGCGGTGTGCCTGTCGCCTTTGTTCGGGTTTTCTCCCGATGAGATGGCAAGGATACGTCTTATCGACAGAAAAAAGAAATTATACCAGCTGTTCCTTGCGGTGTCAAGAGACGACAAGGCGGAGGAATACGGCTTTGAGCCGGTGGATATCGGCGATGAGAAGCTTGCGGAAAAATGCGCCGCAGCTATAAGCACTATCGCAGAACTGCGATTCTTTGCGGCGGGAATGTCACTGGAGAAGCTTATCAGGAAACTGTACGACTCCACCGACTTCATGTCTTTTGCGGCGTCTTATGAGAACAGCCAGCAGAAACGCTCCAACCTGCGGCTGCTGGTGAAGTACGCTTCCGACTACGAGAAAAATTCCGGAGGAGGACTTGGGGACTTCCTCAGATACCTGGACAGGGTGTCCGAGTCGGGAAACGATTTTGACGAGGCGCTTACCACAACGGCAGGAAAAGATACCGTCCGCATAATGACGATACATAAATCAAAGGGTCTGCAATTCCCCATAGTGATACCGGGCGACCTTGCCCATGAATACAGACTGCCCGACAGCAAAAAGAAACTTATCCTGAATGAACACGCCGGCGTGGGAATGGCTCTAAGAGATGTTATCCCCAAGTACAACAGGCATACTTTGTTTTACAAATATGTGGAACAGACCGAACTGGACGAACTTCTCAGCGAGGAACTGCGTATACTTTACGTCGCCCTGACCAGAGCTAAGGAAAGACTGCTGATACCGCTGTATTTCAAGAGCAAGGGCAAGAGCCGTCTGAACAAAGCGCTGGACGCTGCGGAAGCCAGAGGAAAGACCTCCTGGGAGGACGCTGAGAATATGTTATCATACTCTGAGATACTGGGGTATATGCTCATGTTCCACCCGGAGTCGGAAAGCCTTGCTTTGTATCTGGGAAGGGAAAGACCTGATGTTGAACTGCGCTCCAAGGCGCTGCCGGATATCAGCTATTCAGTGGGCAGAGCGGAAGCGGCGGTTTCCTCAAAGAGCGTTGCGCCCTTGCCGCCTAAGCCGGTGGATATAAAACTTTTCGGCGAGATTGCTGAAAATATCACTTCCGCTGAACAGGATAACCTACAGCATATTATTTCTAAACTGTCGGTGACTGAATATGTCCGGGAACTGGAGGAGGACCAGCCCGGGCAGGAGATCTCGTATTTTCCGCCTATGCCGCAGTTTAAGGAAAAAACCAGGCGTGTCACCGCCGCTCAGAAAGGAACTGATACCCACCTGTTTATGGAACTGGCAGACCTGACAAAGGCAAAGCAAAGCGTGGAGCAGGAACTGGCAAGACTTCAGTCGCTTAACCTCATCACTGCGGAACAGGCGAAAAACGTTGATATAGAAACGGTAAAAGGCTTCTTTGAAAGCGAGATATACCAGATGATGGAAAAGTCCGGGCGCATAATGCGTGAAAAGAAGTTCATGGTGAAACTTTCAGATATGAAAAACGCCGACGAACTGCTGGAGGGACTTTCCGGCAAGGACGTAATGCTCCAAGGTATCGCCGACCTTATCGTGGAGACCGACGACGGCTGCGTTCTGGTGGACTATAAGACCGATAACGTTACCTGCGCAGAAGAACTGCTCAGACGCCACAGCGTGCAGCTCCTGCTGTATAAAAACGCCCTTGACCTGATACTGGATAAGAAGATAATCTGCTGCTATATCTATTCGTTCAAACTGAGAAAAGCAATAAAAGTAGACCAGGAAAA
>CANRLY010000035.1 GCA_947631585.1 uncultured Clostridia bacterium | reverse complement strand
CCACAAAGCAGCCGATAAGAGCCATCCACAGCGGCAGTGTAGGCGGCAGGTTGAACGCCAGGAGCAGTCCTGTCACCGCAGCGGAGAGATCCTCGGTGGGGTCTTTTCTTTTTGTGACAAGGCAGAATAGTTTTTCCCAAAGTATACAGGCTGCCACGCAGAAGCCCATGAGTATCATGGCTCTTCCGCCGAAAATTATTGCCGCAGCCACAGCCGCAGGGAGCAGCGATATCAGAACGTGGGTCATTATGCCGGAAGTGGTTGCCGAGCTTCTGATATGCGGCGACGGCGAAACTGTCAGTTTTTGCATTTATTTGATACCTCCGTTATCTATCCATTTATCTTATCAGTTCTTTGGCAAGCTGGTTCTTTTCAGCAAGGTCTCGCTTTGCCGGGCAGACGTAAGAGCATGAGCCGCAGTTCATGCAAAGTCCCACCTTGAGTTTTTTGAGCGCCTCGGTGTCTCTGGCGTCGTAAGCCTTTTCTATCGCCCGGGGCATAAGGTCCAGAGGGCAAGCCCTGACGCATCTGCCGCAGCGGATACAGTTGGTCTGCTCCGGCGGTTTTGCTTTAGAAAAAGCAAGTATAGCGTTGCCGGTCTTGCAGATGGGGGCGTCCACATCGTAAAGGCAAGCGCCCATCATAGGGCCGCCGGCAAGTATCTTATCTGCCAAGACCGGGTTGCAGTCGGCAAAAGCCAGCAGGTCTCTGACGGGAGTTCCCACAGGGACTCTTACGTTGCAGGGGGTCTTTACCACGTTGCCGTCAACGGTTATGCGTCTGGAGACCAGCGGCATACCGTTTTTAAGGTAGCCGTCTATGAAAGACACGGTGGAGACGTTCATCACCAGCACCCCCTGATGGGAGGGAAGCTCCCCTTCGCCGATGATACGTCTGGTAGCCGAATAGACCGCCACTTTTTCCGCACCCTGGGGGTAGGTGGACCTGAGCTTCACCACAGACACCGAATCGTCCTTAGCCGCTCGTTCTTCCAGCAGCTTTATAGCTTTGGGCTTATTATCTTCTATGCACACATAGACCTTTGGTATGTCAAGATATTTCTGGATAGTCTTGATGCCGTCGAACACCTGATCGGTGTTTTCCACCAGTTCCCGGTAGTCGCTGGTTATGTAAGGCTCGCACTCAGCGCCGTTGACTACCAGGCTGTCCACGGGGGTAACTTTCGGGTCGTAGGCGAGTTTTACATGGGTGGGAAATCCTGCTCCGCCCAATCCGCAGCAGCCGGAGTCCCTGACCGCCTTGATAAAGCTGTCACGGTCGGTGACCACAGGCGGTCTTACTTCCTCGGAGACTTCCTGAAGCCCGTCTGTCTCGATGACCACCGCTTTGCAGGGTCTGCCGTTGGCGGGAAGGTATTCGGAAATTTCTTTTACTGTTCCTGAGACGCCGGAATGTATAGGCGCAGACATAAAAGCCTGATTGTCGCCTATCTTCTGACCGACCTTCACCCGATCTCCCGGTTTTACCAGCGCTTCGCAGGGAGCGCCCATATGCTGCGCCATAGGCACGACCACTCTGGCAGGCAGTGGGATATCTATAGTTTCGGCGTTTTCCGTACCCTTATTATGGGGTATCCTGATCTTGTTCATTGCCATTTCTGATGATCCGACCTTTCGTTTATATTAGTTCAGGGCTTTGCAAGCCGGTATTTTTCATTATTAAGGTAAAAGCTGTCTTTCAGTCCGTCGGTAAGGTAAACGTTTTTGTTGTCGTCCACTGCGACTATACCTATAATGTCTTTACCGCAGGAAGAAAAATGGTCTTTCAGACCCTGAGAGCCGTCGATATACACGGCGGTAGAAGCCATATCGGTGAGTATTCCGGAATATCCCACCACGGTGACCGATACCAGGTCCGTTTCTGAGGGGCAGCCGGTGTCAAGGTCGAAGATATGGGATAATCTTTCACCGTCTATCTCAGCGTAGCGTTCATAGCCGCCGGAAGTGGAAAGAAAGCACTCTCCCAGAGCAAGATAGCCAATGGTATCGGCTTTGTTAAAAGGGTCTCTTATATCCACGGTGAAAAGTTCGCCATTTGGTTTTTCGCCAAAAAGCAGGGAGGACGACCCGAAAGTCACCACCGCATTTGAGACGTCACTTTCCAGGAGCATTTGCTTTATCACATCGCAGGCATAGCCTTTAGCGCAGCAGCCAAGGTCTATGCTCCCCGAAGAAAGGGAGATCTGTCTGCCGTTTATCTCAAGACCATTTATATCCCGGTTTTCCAAGGCGGAAGCTATTTCTTCCTGTTCGGGACGGCGTGGGGAGTCGGTGTTTATCCCCCACAGGCGGATAAGTTCGCCGGCGGTGATATCGCAGGAGGGGTACTCCAGGCAGAGCTTTTTCGCCTTAGAAAGTATATCGGCGGCGGTTTCTGAGAACACGCCTGATCTTTCACGGTTAAGGCGGCTTATCTCGCTGTCCTCGTTATGGCAGTCGAGAATTTTGTCAAGTTTAAGTATCTCGTCTGTAAATTCTTTCGGGTCGGCTTTGCCGGTCAGCCTGACGGTGACCGCTGAGTCCATGGCAAAGACCGTCTTTTGGGAAGTATTTTCTCTTGACGCAAGAGCGGCGCCAACAGCAGTCAGAAGTCCCAGTCCCAACAGGCAGAGCAGGACTTTTACCGGCGTTTTCAAAACTTACACGCTCCAGTCTTGCAATAATAGCGAAAATATGTTACAATTTAAACAAGGCGCAGATGGGACACAGTCTCCATACACGCACACACAATACATTATAACTCTATTTTTCAAAAAAGTAAAGCATATTTTCAGCAAGGGAACAAATTTCCCGCAGGTCGCATTTGCGAAAAGAGAAAGGAAAGCATTGCCAGATGAAAGGTTACAGGATAAAGCTCATAAGGCACGGCATGACCGATGCCAATCTGAAAGGGATATACGCAGGAAAAAGCGATTTTCCTCTTTGCGAGAGGGGTCAGGAGGAACTTATAAAGAAAAAAGTCGCCGGCATATACACGCCGGTGCAGAGGCTGTACGTTTCGCCCATGAAACGGTGCGTGATGACGGCTGATATACTTTACCCGGCGGAGATACCGGTCGCAGTGGAAGACCTGAGAGAGATGGATTTCGGGGAGTTCGAGGGAAAGACCGCACAGGAGCTGATGGAGCTTCCGGAGTACAAGGCGTTTTTAAAAGGCGGCGCAAATAATGCTCCTCCCGGAGGAGAGAGCATGGCAAGCGTGGTGCAGAGGATATTCAACGGGATATGCCTTGTCATTCAGGACATGATGAACAACGGGTTCACATCAGCGGCGGTGATAACTCACGGCGGAATAATAATGGATCTGCTGTCCTGTTTTGGTTTGCCGAAGCTTCCGCCAATGGAGTACCCCTGCGATTTCGGGGAGGGATACGAGATAATGGTTACGGCGGATATGTGGATGAGGTCAAACGCATTTGAGATACTGGGGAGGTTCCCCAGGGAAGAAGAGGACGAGGAATTTTAAAGAAAGCAAGGTGAAAGTTTATGACAGGCAAGCAGGCAAAGACCATAGCCAGGATAAAGTTAAAGGGCAACTGGGGAAACTGTCTTGCCATAACTTTTGCCATGAGCGCACTTTTGCTGATGCTGGGGTTATCGGAGCTGGTTTTCAGGGAAGCTCTGGATATTTCCATAGAAAAGGGTCTGGCAAGCCGGGGGATAATGGAGCTGCCGGCGGTAATAGTATTAAGGGTCGCAAGAGCCGGGATATACTTTGTTTTGATGTCCATGATACATTATATAATAGTAAAGCAGTTTGCAGACATTTCAGCGGGCATGGATCTTGTCGGTTCTAGGAATGCGGTGTACGGCGATCTGAAGAGGTTTTTCAAAGTATCGGTGATACCCAACGTTCTGAAATATCTGATACTGCTTGGGTGCGTTTTGCCGGGGTTTTTTGCATACGACATGGCAA
Organism: uncultured Clostridia bacterium; assembly: GCA_947631585.1. Classification (GTDB taxonomy): domain Bacteria; phylum Bacillota; class Clostridia; order Oscillospirales; family Ruminococcaceae; genus JAAZZIT01. The sequence goes on along the minus strand of CANRLY010000035.1, from coordinate 9,191 downwards.
AGCGTTTAGCGCAGAGGGCATACAATGAGAAGATGTCGTTTTTGCTGCTGTTATTTTTCATGCTGAGTGTATTGATGATAATATTTTCGGTGATACTGGTAGTGACAAGTCTGCTGACACTTCACTTGCTGCCGGTTCTTATGACGTTGAATCCGGAGCTTCCGGCGAAGAGCGCAATAGTACTATGTTACAAGCTTGCGGACGGTCAGCGGCTGAGAATGTTGGCGTTATACATTTCCTTCCTGAAATACCTGCCGTTTTGTCTGCTGATATATCCGTTATTTCTGATAATACCGTACTTTACCATGTCTGACCTGATCTTACAGTACGACATACTGGGGGAATATTTCAGTGAGGACAAGTTCTTCGAGTCGTTCGGCTGTCAGAGGCAAGATAATTAGAGGTTAGAGGTTTAGAAGCGAGAGGCAAGAAATCCCCACCCCCTTGACAGCTTCGCTGTCATTCACAGCACCTGTCAGGTGGAAATTGGCAAACAAAATACACGACGTATAGGCTTTTTCTATGCTTCGTGTATTTCTATTTACTTTTCCCGTTTTCTTTTCCTTGCGATCTCTCTTATTCTTCAAATGCCTTGTTTTTTCGCACAAGTAATGATTATGGATATCAGACTTGTTTGCCTGACAAGGCTCTCAACGGCGTGCTAGAAGAGTGAAAATACTACATATTAAAAAAGAACAAAGTAACCTTTTAATTGCTGATGACCAATCAAGGCATACCATTTGACTTTTGTATTATGAAGCAGTATTTTTAATCAAAAACAGTTACTGATTAATTTAAAAAATCACAAAAAACCCAGTGCAAAATACTTGACAGATCATGTTAAATGGTGTATAATGTTGTCACAAAGATCCCAGAACAAAAAGTTGGTGAAGATATGAGACTTGATGAAGCTGCAACAGTCAGAACCGGAGCAGTAATGGGCAGAAAGAAAGCCGAAGATGGCGCACGTTCTTCTTTTCGCTATAAAATGATGAACCTGAGGTGCATAGACGCAAACGGATACATAGATTTGAGTTTTGCCGAGGATTACTATGCAAAAGAAGCACTGAAGCCGGAGTATTTCTCTCAAAACGGCGATGTGCTGATCCGTCTCAGCTTTCCGTACACGTCCGTTTTGATCGATGATAAAACCTGCGGTCTTGTTATTCCATCGCATTTTGCCATTATTCGGGCGGATCGCAAAAAAGTTTTGCCGGAATATATTCTTTGGTTTCTTAGACGTGATAGCTGCTATCAACAAATAGTTCTAAACAGCAGCGGAAGCACTGCTCTTGGGACGATCAGCTCGGGCTTTATCTCTTCTTTGGATATACAAGTTATCCCAAAGGACAAGCAAAAAGCGATCGGACAATTGCTATTGCTTGCAAACAAAGAACAGGAATTGCTGTATCGCTTGGCAAAGGAAAAGGCAGCTTTTAATAAAACAGCTCTCAATATTATCTATGATAAAATCGAAGGAGATAATTAAAATGACTACCAAACAGAACATAGAAAAAACGCTTTGGAATGCTTGCGACAGTTTCCGTGGAAAGATCGACAGCTCACGCTATAAGGACTATATCCTTTCTATGCTGTTCGTAAAGTATCTTAGCGACGTCTATGCGGAAAGACGTGAAGAACATATGAAGAATTATAACGGCGACGTACGGCGTGTTGAGCGTGCTATGAGCCGTGAACGTTTTGTGATGGACGAGACGTCTACATTTTCATATCTCTACTCAAATCGTAATGACGCCGAGATCGGGCAAAAGATCAATGTGGCGCTTGCTGCGATCGAAAATAACAACAGCGCAAAGCTGCATAACGTGTTCCGAGCGATCGACTTTAATTCATCGGTTGACTTCGGCGAGCAAAAAGAAAAAAATGCGATCCTGAAAAATCTTCTGGAGGATTTCAAGGATCTGGATCTTCGCCCTTCCCAGCTTGACAGCGTTGATATAATCGGCGACGCATACGAGTACATGATCGCAAACTTTGCTTCTGATGCGGGGAAAAAAGGCGGTGAGTTTTATACGCCCTCCAAGGTATCAGAGCTTGTGGCAAGGCTTGTCGCCCCAAAGGAAAACGACCGTATTTACGATGCAACCTGCGGCAGCGGAGGTTTGCTTCTTAAAGCATTTAAACAAATAAAAAGCAAAAAAACGCATCTTTATGGTCAGGAAAAAAATATGCAAACGTGGGCTCTTTGCCGCATGAATATGTTTTTGCACGGCGTGGACGACGCTACAATTTGGCAGGGCGACACACTTTCCAACCCTGGCAATGTTGAGAACGACCAATTGATGAAGTTTCAGTGCATCGTCGCCAATCCACCGTTCTCGCTGGATAAGTGGGACAGCGGTTTTCTTCCCGATACCGAGGGCGAAAACGGAAAAAAAGCGAAAATGACTGCCGATCTTGATATGTATCATCGCTTTGACTTGGGCGTGCCGCCATCATCAAAAGGCGATTACGCATTTGTCTTGCATATGCTCAGCAGTCTGGACGATTCGACTGGGCGCATGGGAATTATTTTGCCGCACGGTGTTCTGTTCAGAGGGGCAAGCGAAGGGCGCATACGCAAGGCGATAATTGAACCGTTCAACTTCCTTGACGCCGTGATCGGACTGCCTGCCAACCTGTTCTACGGTGCGGGAATACCAGCTTGTATACTGATCTTCCGAAAGGACAGAGGTACAAACGACAAGGTCCTTTTCGTTGATGCGAGCGGCGAAAGCCATTATGAAAAAGGCAAGAATCAAAATATCCTGCGTGACGAGGACGTTCAGAGGATCGTCGATACATACAATGCATACAAAACGGACATTCACTATAATGGTGAGGACAAGTTCAGCCATGTGGCGACCTTGCAGGAGATCCGGAATAACGATTATAACCTGAATATTCCCCGCTATGTTGATACTTTTGAGGAAGAAGAACTGATCGACTTAGGCGAGGTCCAGCAAAATATCTACGAAATCGAAGCCGAACTTGCTGAAGTTCAGGCGCAGATGAAGAAGTATTTAGATGAATTAGGATTATAAAGGAGAGACAAATAATGGCTATTATACCTTTATTTTTTATGGAAGCAGTTGTTGCACTTGGAATTGACCTTCAAGACAATCAAAAGCATTGGATTGGTACTGGTTTTTTGGTTAGTAGCAAGGAACAATATAATCCCAATGCTACGAATGTATATATTATCACTAACAAACATGTTGTAAAAAATCAACATTGTCTGTATGTTCGTTTCAATAACAATAATGCGATCGGAGTTAAAGATCTTCCCATGTCGTTGATTGGTAAAGGCGGCATTAAAAACTACTCTGAGCATCCGAACCCCAATGTTGATATAGTTGCAATTCAAATTAATACGTATTTAATATTGCGTAACAATTTAAATTTAAGTCATTTTAACTTGGATGACCATTCGCTAATGCTGAATCAAATGAAGAATACCGGTGTGTGCGAAGGAAGCTTGGTATATGCGTTAGGATTTCCTATGAATCTTGTAGGAAACGATGTAAAGGCTCCACTTTGCAGATTGGGGTGTATTTCAAGAGTCGCAGATGCTTTTGTTAATCCTCAAGCAGCTGAGACATTTTTAGTAGATGCACAGTCTTTTCCCGGAAATTCTGGCGGTCCCATTATAAGCCGTCCGGAATGTATTTCTATAAATGGAACTCCTATAAATAACAGTGCCAATCTAATTGGTATTCTAAGTGCCTACATACCATATAGGGAGACATTATACAGTGGGCAGACCGGAATAGAGAGGATGATTCAAGAAGAAAACAGTGGACTTACGATTGTCCATCCAGTTGACCGTATCAAAGAGGTAGTCGAACTCGAACGGAAACGAATAGAACAAACTATGACGGCGAATCCTCATGCTTCCCACGAGGACAAAGAAGGTGCAGTCGTATGACATTGGAAATAAAACAACGAATCGACCAAATCCGGCGCGGTGAAGTGCCGGAGGGTTATAAAAAGACGGCTGTAGGCATTATTCCGTCTGAATGGGAAATAACTCGTTTTAAGAAAAAATTCGACCGTTTAATGAGAAAAAATACCGTTGGCAACACGAATGTGCTGACAATTTCTGCACAATTCGGGCTTGTCAGTCAAGAGGAGTTTTTCAAAAAAACCGTTGCGAGTGATGACAAGTCGAATTATTACCTTCTAAACCGAGGAGAATACGCTTATAACAAAAGCTACTCCAACGGCTACCCTTTTGGTGCGATCAAAAGGCTTGAAAAATATGAGCAGGGCATCGTTTCACCGCTGTATATCTGCTTTTCGGCGAGCAATGAGAACAAATGTTCCGAGTTTTATTTGCAGTATTTTGAAGCGGGCAGAATGAATTCGGAGATCCAGGCTTTTGCTCAGGAAGGCGCTCGGAATCACGGACTGCTAAATATTTCGGTTAACGATTTCTTTAATGCAATTCTGGCAGAGCCACCATTACACGAGCAGGAAAAGATCGTTGAAATTTTGGAAACTCAGGATCGAATTATCGAGCTTTGCGAAAAGAAAGTCGACCAGCTGAAAAAGCTGAAAAAGGTTTTTCTTCAAAAGATGTTCCCGAAGTCCGGCGAGGTTGTCCCCGAGTGGCGTTTTCCGCAATTTACTGACGCTTGGGAACAGCGTAAGCTGTCTGATATGGTCGAGAGAGTGACGAGAAAGAACGAAAACCTTGAATCAGAACTACCACTTACTATATCAGCACAGTACGGCTTGATAGATCAAAACGAGTTCTTTGATAAGCGTATTGCAAGCCGAGATGTAAGCGGTTACTACCTGTTGAAGAAAGGTGAATTTGCTTACAATAAGAGTACATCATCTGATGCTCCGTGGGGTGCAGTAAAGAGACTTGATAGGTACGAAATGGGCGTGTTATCGACACTTTACATTGTATTCGCTTTGAAAGAGGACGGAAATATCGACTCTGATTTTCTTGTTTCGTATTATGATACCGACTGCTGGCATAAGGGTGTTCAAGCCATTGCTGCCGAGGGTGCAAGAAATCACGGACTGCTCAATATCACTCCTGCCGATTACTTTGAAACAGTCCTTACAGTACCGTCCAATGTAAAGGAACAGCACCAAATTGGCACTTTCTTTGCAAAGCTCGACACCCTTATCACCCTTCATCAGCGTAAGTGTGATGAGGAAAAGCGAAAAAAGAAAGCCCTGACGCAGCTTTTGCTGAAAGGTATCGTGAGGGTAGAAGTATGATAAAACCGACCGCAATTTGATGCAAAAAGAGGATAATTATGAACTACAAATCCAGATCCGACCTCTACTTAGAGGACAATATAAGCAAACACCCGGCAATAGATCTGCTCGGCAGGCTTGGGTATGAATATATCTCGCCCGAGGACTGCATGGCTCAGCGCGGGTCGCTTTCTAATGTGCTTTTAAAAGACATTCTGCGCCGCCAGCTTGCTAAAATAAATGAGTTTGAGTTTGACGGAGCACGCTATAAATTCTCTGCGGACAACATTGAAAAAGCAGTTGCCGATCTTGATGAGCCGCTCACGGAAGGGTTGATTCGCACAAGCGAGAAGATCTATGATTCTCTGATGCTCGGAAAAAGCTATCTCGAAAAGCTTGCGGACGGGTCATCGAAATATTTCAATATTAAATATATTGATTGGGAGGATCCCGAAAATAACGTCTTTCATGTTACTGAAGAATTTTCCTGCGACAGTTGGGACAGGCAGAAAAATGCCCGCCCCGACATTGTCATATTTGTAAATGGAATTCCTTTTGCGGTGATCGAATGTAAATCGCCGACTGTCAGCGAAGAACAGGCAGTCGAGCAAATGATCCGCAATCAAGGCAAAGACTATATCCCACAGCTTTTTAAGTATGCGCAGATCGTCATGGCAACTAACAAAAATGTCGTGAAATATGCCACTTGCGGAACTATCAAGAAATTCTGGTGCATTTGGCGTGAGCAGGATACAAAGTGGCAGAATAAACTGATCGACCAATATGTTGTCGGCAGACAACCTACTGAGCAGGACAGAGGTATTATTTCCCTGCTCTCACCTGAGCGACTGCTGAAATTGACCAAGTATTTTGTCATATACGATGCGAATATCAAGAAGATCGCCCGCTATCAGCAGTTTTTTGCGGTCGAGGAAATTATCAGGACCATAAACACCAACGACTCGGCAGGCAACCGCCAAAGCGGTGTAATTTGGCATACGCAGGGAAGCGGCAAATCGCTGACTATGGTTATGGTGTCAAAGTATATTTTGGAGACCATGCACACATTAAACCCGCACGTGGTGATCGTCACCGACCGAAAAGAGCTTGACAAGCAAATTGCAAAAACCTTTTCGCATACACGTTTGTCGCCTGCAAGAGCAACAAGCGGCAAGCACCTGATAGAACTTATCAACAGCGGTAATTTTGATGTTATTACCTCTATCATCAACAAATTTGCCACAGTCGAAAATTGTGGTCTGAAAAATAATTCCCGGGATATTTTTGTTCTGGTAGATGAAAGCCACCGATCCAACTATGGCTCGCTTGCCGCCAAAATGCGCACGGTTTTCCCCAACGCCTGCTATATAGGATTTACCGGCACTCCGCTGATGAAAACCGAAAAAAGCACCCTTGCTCGTTTCGGCAAGCTGATCCATAAATACACTATAAAAGACGCAGTGGAAGATAAAGCCATTGTCCCTCTGATTTACGAAGGTCGCTTTGTAGAACAGAATGTCGATGAAAATAATATTGATTTATGGTTTGCCCAGGTAACTAAAAAACTGAGCGAAGCGCAAAAAGCCGACCTGCGAGACAAATGGAGCACAATTAAAAGACTTGGTTCCACCGACGCAAGGATCAAGCGGATAGCTCTTGATATAAATCAGCATTTTTTGGAGGGGTACAAGAACACAGGATTTAAAGCCATGCTTGCCTGCAATTTCAAGAAAGATGCCGTTCGTTATCAGAAGTGTTTTGAGCAGTTCGGCGACCTTAACACTGCCGTTGTCATATCTGCACCCGACATGAGAGAAGGTGCGGAAGAGATCGACGAAAGCGCCGACGACATGGTGGTTGCATTCTGGAACAAGATGATGCAGCAGTACGGCAGCGCCGACGATTATGAAGACTCTCTGAAAAACAAATTCATCGACGGAGAAATAGACATCATGATCGTGTGCAGCAAACTGCTCACCGGCTTTGATGCACCGCTTACTCAGGTATTGTATATTGACAAAGATCTGAAAGACCACGGACTTTTGCAGGCAATTGCGCGCGCCAACCGCTTATATGAAGGCAAGGATCTCGGGCTGATCGTTGATTATCGGGGATTGATCGCGAAGCTCGACTCTGCCATGGAAATGTACAGCGGTTCGGGGCTTGAAGAGTTTGATTCTGAAGATCTCAAAGGTGCGGTCGTAGACATCATGGTCTATGTCAGCCGCCTGAGAGATGCATATTCTCACTTGTGCGATGTATTCAAACCTATCATAAATTCAGAAGATACGGAAGAAATCGAAGTTTTTCTTGCAGATGATGCAACTCGGGGAAAATTCTATGATGCTTTGAGTGTTTTCGGACGTGCGCTTAATATGGTTATGAATTCTGAAAAGGCATATGCGGCATTTGAAAAATCAGAGATCAAAAAATATCAGTCTGCGTTTATTTTCTATTCCAAAGTACGCAGAAGCGTGAAGATCCGCTATGCAGATATGATCGACAACCACGAATATGAAGCGCAGATGCAGAATCTTTTGGATACGCATTTGTCTGTTGTCGGATTAAAGCAATTGACCAACCCCGTGGATATTATGAATGGTGATGATTTGGAAAAAGAACTTCAGGAGCTTGGCACTTTGCGTTCTAAGGCTGATGCGATAATGTCTCATGTAACAAAAAGCATCAAGGTCAACAGAGATGAAAATCCAGCATACTATGACAGCTTTTCCAAAAGAATCAAAACAGCTTTGGAAGATTACAAGAACCGCATTATCACAGAAGCAGAATATCTTGACAAGATGAGATCTATCCTTGAAGATTACCGCAACGGGACAACTAACATCGTTTACCCCGAGAGAATAAAAGGAGATCTTCATGCGCAGGCATTCTACGGCATGATCGCAGCTATTTTGGACGATGTGATCGATATAGACGCCAATGCAGAAACAGTATCGGATATATCGCTTGAGATTACAAAGATCATAGAAAAGCACGATACTGTCGATTGGCAAACTAACAAAGATATTCACAATAAGATCGCTCAGGACATAGACGATATGTTTTATGATTTGGAAATCAACCGTGGATTTACGGTAGATTTTGATACCATAGACAAAATCATCGAAAACGTCATTACAGTTGCGTTAAGGAGATTCAAATGAAAAGATCGATCAAGCTTGACGGCAGAACGATAGAATATGATCTTGAAAGAAAAAATGTAAAAAATCTGAATCTGCGGATCAAAGCGGATCAAAGCGTCCATGTGTCGGCAAATAAAAATGTCTCTGAAAAGATTATACAGGATTTTCTGCAAAGCAAGTCCGACTATATTCTGCAAGCGCTCAACAGATATGCAGAAATGGCAAAATATGCCCCCAAGCCGAAAATGTATGTTGACGGCGAAAGTTTCAGGATCCTCGGTCACGATTTGCGCCTGAAAGTGATACAAGGAAAGAAAAATCATGTCATTTCAGACGAGATCTATATAACAATGACAGTAAAAGCTCCAAACGATGCAGCCATGAAACAGCGCACTATGGATAACTGGATCAAAAAACAATGCCAAGAAAAAATTCAAGCAGTTTGCGGATCTGTCTATCCGAAATTTCAAAAATACGGCGTCCAGTTCCCCACGCTTCGGTTTCGGAATATGGTCTCCCGATGGGGAAGCTGTCAGCCAAATCGAAAGATTCTGACGTTTAATATCGAACTGATAGAAGCGCCGCTGTCATGCATTGAATATGTGGTCACCCATGAGTTTGTACACTTCTTGCAGCCAAATCATTCAAGAGAGTTTTATCAGTATCTAAGTATGTTCATGCCGGATTGGAAAGAGCGTAAAAAAGCGCTTGAGAAAACTTTCAGATATTTTGAACAATAAAAACGCCCCCTCAAAAGGCGGTACAACTAAGGGATTTATGATCTCTGGAAGAATCGGCATAGTCGTGAAATGCGGCTATGCCGTTTTTTCT
>CANRLY010000034.1 GCA_947631585.1 uncultured Clostridia bacterium | reverse complement strand
CCTCTGCTGTTTAAGGTATGCGCGAGGGTAGATTCAAGCACGGTCGCCGACTCATGCACCCACACAAAGTCAACGTTGAGCATTTTTGCATACGGCATAAGCGTTTCGGCAGTAGGCACGCTCACGCGTATCTGCGGTATTTCTTTAAGAAAAATATTGCTGGAATGAACGTCGATACAAACATCAGAACCGTTCAGGTCGTCCACGATGGAAGAACATATGACCTCCACCATCGTGCCGTCCTTTGCGCCGGGAAAGACACGGTTCATATCCAGGTCGAACATAGGTATGCCGCGCGTGATAGAATCTATCCCCATAGGATTCAGCGCAGGGTAAATATCCAGTATGCCGTCAAACTGTTCGATATGCGACTCTATGAAACTTCCGACCATATAGGCAAGATACTGCCCCTCCAACTCGTCGCCGTGAGTGCCTGTTACCAAGCTCAGGCGGGTCTTGCTTTCGCCGTGTTGTATCCTCCTTTTTTGTATCATCAGGTTTTCGTGTACGGCAAGCGGTATGCTTGCAACGATCTGAGACATTGTCATCGTTCCTTTCAAGTCAGTATGCTGCGGACAAGCTGCAATTGTCTGGTGTATTTTCCGAACATCACTCCTCTGTCGATGGCACAGTCCCGAAAATCACGTCCCTGCGAAATGACGATATAGTCGTTGTTCACAGGACAGTTGTTTGCAGGGTCTATGCCCTCCCAGTGGTCGCCCGTCCAAAATTCCACCCACGAATGTGTTTCGCCGTCGCAGAATGCAAGTCCTGCAATATATCTTGCAGCGATACCGTCCATGCGCAGCAGTGAGATCAGGATATGTGAAAAGTCCTGACAAACGCCTTTTTTCAGAACAAATGCCTGCTCCGCCGTGGTAGTTATATCAGTTGCGCCTTTTTCATAGCACATCACGTCAGAAAGCGCATTGCAGAGAGCTTCCGCCCGTTCAGAGGGACTGCCGGCGCATTTGCCTTTTACTTCTGAATAAAAAGCGTTCAGGCTGACTCCGGGTTTAGTATACTGAGACTGATAGAGATAGCACGGCATATAGTCGGTGCGGAATTTGGTCTGATCCACTTCAGCCGTTCCTTTTATTTCAAAATCCAGAAAACGGTGTTCGCCGCTAAGGTATCCTGCCGTAACATTGTTGCCGAAAGCGTCGATAGTCTGATCGGTCCTGACATACGGTTGGATATTAAGCGAACAGGAAAGAAGATTCTGACATTCAGTTTCAGGAGGTATCACCCTCAGAGCAAAACTGTGGTTATGCACATAATCATCAAAAGTCAGCTTTGTGGAAAAATAGAGATCGACACGCTTCATAAGCTCACCTCCGCCGGTTCAAACAGGTGCGCAAGAGCTGCGGTCGCCTGTAGACTTTCATTCTGATAATTGCTTTCAGTTCCCAGTATCTCCACCAGTGTGGACAGGTATTTTGTGCTGTAGCGGTAAGGAGTTCCCTTTGGCACACGGTTGAGATTTTTGCAAAGGCGGATAAATTCCTTTTCCACCTGGGCAAAGGGATATTTCAGCCGTATGTACAGATCGAGGCGTTCCACCGTTTTGCCGATGTAAATGATGTTTCTTATCTCATCGTCAAAAATATGTTCGTTTATACAGCCCCAGAAGCTGTAAAGGGTATCTTCCAGCGGCAGCAGCGACATACGGATATTATCGCTCTGCCGGGCTTTTGAAAGGGTATCTTTCGCCATTTGCAGGAAAGACAGCGAAGAAGTGGAGATCTCCTCACGCAGGACGATGCCGTTGTCATACGCCCGTTCAAGACTGTATGCGGCGGAATTGGGATTTTGCATATCAAACAGAAAACTGCGGATAAATTCCCTGCTGTCAGAATAGGTATCCGCAAGCCCGAAGCAGTCCAGGTAATCCTGATAGCCGTGCTTTTCTTCAAGCATACTGTCATAAAGGTTTCCAAGCGCTTTAAGCGTTGTAAAAAATCTTTCCGTATAGCGTCCCAGCCAATAAAGGCGGTCGCTGTGTTCTAACGAGATAGTACCCATGTGTCTTTAAAACCTCCTCCTTGTGATGAGTTCACCACGAATGAATCAGGGTTGCGTGAAAAACGTGTCAGCCCTGAAGCCCACACTTTTGTCTTTTCGCCTGAAAGCACGAACGCTCTCAGGTCGGCTTTTCTCATGACTGTTTCTCCGTTGTCAACTATCGGAAGATCGAGAAAATCTATCACTTCCTGAGCTATGAAGCGGCGTGGTTCTGCGGCGATGGTCTTGCGGAATCCCTCCAGCTTATCCTTTGTCAGGTCGCTGCCGAACACAACGCCGTAGCCGCCGGCTTCAGAAACGTCTTTAATGACCAGCTTTTCCAGCTTATCCATTACATACTGTCTGTCCTCCTCATAGAATGGCAGATATGTCGGGGCGTTTTTAAGTATAGGCTCTTCGCCGAGATAATACTTTATCATCTTAGGCACAAAATAGTAAATTCCCTTGTCGTCTGCAACGCCGTTGCCGGGAGCGTTCACAATGCCCACATTGCCGCTGCGGTAAGCCTCCATAAGGTTCGGGATACCTATGAGCGACTCCGGCAGGAAAGTCAAAGGGTCTAAGTATTCATCGGAGATACGGCGGTAAAGCACGCCTATCCTTGTTTTTCCGCCTGAATAAGTGCGGTGATACAAAATGTTGTCCTCAACGAAAAGCTCGTCGTTCTGCACCAGCACAGAGCCTGTCAGTTCTGCAAGGTAGGAATGTTCAAAATACGCCGCATTGTAACGTCCCGGAGTCAGTATCGCCCTGATACCGCCGCAGTTTGCGTATTCCATCGTTTCTTTGAGAAGCTCCGCATAGCCTCGGTTGTCAACTATCTTGTTCTCCTTGAACGCCTGAGGTGCGGCGATCCTTGTAAGTTCCCTGGCGATAAGCGGATAGGACGCACCGGAGGGTATACGCAGGTTGTCCTCCAAAATATACCATTCGCCGTCTTTTGCCTGAACAAGGTCTATGCCGGAAATATGGCTATAGATCTTGTTTTTTGGCGTAATTCCCTCACATTCCGCAAGATAGCCTTTTGAAATGTAGATGAAATCTTCCGGGATAACGCCGTCGTGGACGATGTGTTTTTCGTGGTAGATATCAAAGAGGAACTCGTTCAGAGCGTTGACACGCTGCACCAGTCCCTTTTCGATACTGGCAAAATCCACTGCCGAAATGACTCGTGGAATCGGGTCAAAGGGGAAAAACTGTTCATGGAATACGCCGTTTTTATAAATGCCGAACTTCACGCCGTAACGCCGCAGAAGCTCGTTTATCTCGCCTGCATTGCCCACAGCCTGCATAAACTGTCTTTCCTGAAACTGTACCATTTTTCTTCACTCCGATCTCTGAGAAGTATTCAAGCAAAACAAAAACGGCACTTGCCCCATTAAGGGTAAGCGCCGTTGCTTTCTGCTCTATGAGGCTATTATAGCACCGTTCGCCGGGTCTGTCAAGTGGTTTTTGAGATTTTGTTTTATGACACCGCAAAATGCAAGACGTTTGCGGTCAGCGCACATTCCGACTGAAAAAGCTAAATTACTAATGTTTGTAAAATATTTCTTGTATGCTTGACTTGAACTGCAAATTGTGATAAACTGGAAAAAAGACTATTAAAATTATATACAGCTCCCGACACCAGGGTCAGGGGCAAGCTATGAAAGGAAGGTCGAAATGATAGTACTGGATAATATTGTAAAAGTATACAACCCGAAAAAGAACAACGAATTTGAGGCTCTGCACGGCGTATCGGTCAAGATAAACGACGGTGAAATGGTGGCTATCGTTGGAAGGTCCGGCGCAGGAAAGTCCACCCTGCTGCACATTCTCGCCTGCATTGACAGTTACCAGGACGGCGAATACACTATTGACGGAACGCTGGTGAAAAATCTTTCTGAGCGTCAGTACGCAAAAATACGGAATGAGAAGATCGGAATGGTCATGCAGGATTTTGCGCTGGTGGAGGATTTTTCGGCTTTGGAAAACGTGATGATACCGCTGTCGTTTTCAAAGAAAAAAGTTAAAAACAAAAAGGAAAAAGCTCTGGAAGCTCTAAAAGTCGTGGGGATAGAGGAGCTTGCTAAAAAGACTTGCAGCAAGCTCTCCGGCGGGCAGAAACAGAGGGTCGCCATTGCAAGGGCGATAGTCAACGAACCAAGCATGATACTCGCCGACGAACCTACCGGAGCTTTGGATTCAAAGACTTCCGCCGAAATAATGGAGCTTTTCAAAGAGCTTAATTCACAAGGTCGGACGGTGATAATTGTTACCCACGACCCGAAAGTTGCCGAGCAGTGCCAGAGGGTCATCGAGATCTCGGACGGAGACATAATAAACTGACTTGCAAGCAGCCGTTTCTCAGCAGAGGCGGCTGTTTTTATGGTTGACAAGCGGCGGAAATCGTGTTATCCTCTTAAATAGAGACAGATCCCGACATGGAGGTGCAGCGATGAGAAACACGGAATTTATTTTTATACCATTTTCTATTGAAAAACAGGACGACCTTTACGGTCTTATCGACTATATCTCGACTTCCGACGAGTGGGAACTGACACAGGAGAAGATAGCCTATCTGTTAAAATATGTCACCGACAATATCAACAACCCCGACCCGGAAAAATGTCAGTGCTATCATTTCAAGAGAAAAGGCAGCCAAGATGAGATATCCAAAGAACTGGGTATTTTCAGGACGAAAACCAGTCCCAGCTACAGTTTTTCCATAGAGGACGTCCAGCTTTTCTGCTTCAAGACCTGCGTATGTATAATCGTCCTCAGACTGAGCTTTGATACAAACGACCCTTTACATCTCTCGTCGGCTCTTTATTCAATCAAGAAAGTTTCAAGAAGCAAAATTATAACTTCTGCAAATTCTGAAAATTCCGCCGAAGAGACCACTATGTTGGAGTTCGCCAAAAGTATGCTGAGCGGATACAGCAAAAGCGGCGATTTTTCCTACTTCTACTACGCAAACAAAGGTACTGAAAGAGCTAACGTGCTAAGTTACATAGAAAAGGACCAATTTGACGAGGAACTGCGCAGAAAGGAACTTTACTATCTCAGGTGGTGCTTCAATGAGGACTTCATTTACACCTGCGACCCCGTCACCGAAGAAAACGAGACTTTTGTAAACACAAGCAAGATAGTGTGGGGATTTTCGCCGGAAGCGGCAGTCTGTCATGTGACTAACGACAGCTCCACCAGTGAGTTTATCGACGGAAAGTTTTACCACAATTTCAAGACGCAGTATATGTTCATGTATGTGCTTCTGCTGCACCAGAAATATGTGCTTTATCGGTTTCTGATGAAGGTAGGCATCGGGCTGAGCAACGACCTTCCAATGCTGGAAGAGTACCGGCAGGAACTTTACAATTTTGAGATGAACTATATCTTTTCCTGCATTACCGAAGTTCCGCAGTATCAGAAACTGTACAACAAAATGTACAATATTTTTTCGCTGGACGCCTTGTACAAGGACGTTCACGAGCCGCTGCTTTCAATGAGCGATATCAGGCACGAGCAGTCGGAAGAATACCAGAAAGAGCGTGACGGAAAGCTTAACCGGGCGGTGTTCATACTGTCGCTGCTGGGGTTTGCTTCTGCGCTGACTGACAGCTACTCTTTTGTGGAAGATGTACTAGGTGATCTGGGGTTTGGTCGGTTCATACCTGTGGGAAAGATCGCCGATGTGGTGATAATGCTGATATTCGGGGCGTTGATAATCGGTCAGATACTGAGCCTTTTTACAGTTAAGCGTAAAAAAATAAAAGATCGTGGCAAAAAAGGTAATGCTGATCGTTGAATAAAACAGGAAAAATGTGGTACAATATAAGTACAGACGTTTAGTTTCAAACAAGAAGGAGACAAGGTCAGGCAATGAGATCAGACAAAGGCGGAACTTACAAGTATATCGGGTGTTTTGTTGACAGAGGGCAGCTGATGGAGATAGTGAACAAGATATGCAGTCAGCGGCTGGACAGGATAATCAAGCACCCTCATGTGACGTTTATTTTCAGACCGGAAACGGTTGACGAAAGTCTTTTCGGGAAGCAGCTGGAAGTGACTGTCACAGGTTACGGGAATGACGGCAAAAACGAAGGCGTAAAGGTGGAGCTGCGGTGCGGTGACCCGAAAATCAGTCAGATGATCGGGCAGATAAAGGTACCGCACATAACCATATCGGTGGACAAAAGTTCACGTTCGGTGGACACTGCCGGTCTTGATTTTAAAGAGGTAGAACCTGCCGTCTTGAAAGCCACATTCGGCGGTTATATCCATATGCAAGGACCTGTTCTGGCAGCTCCTGCTGAAAACAGCTGACAAAAAAGACCCCCTGCTTTACAGCAAGGGGTCTTTTTCTTTAAAACAGCTTATTCATCGCCAAAGCCAAGTCCGCCCATTACGCTAGCCTGGTACTCTTCTTCAGTTACCTCGGTATAGCCCTCAGGCACCTTGAGATAATCAGTGTTTGCAGTATTGCTTATCTCATTAAATGTGAATACCATTGTTCCGGAATCAGGGTCGTTTCCGGCAATGTACTTGATGTTTCCGCCCTTGGCGTAAACATACATAGTCTCGCCGTCCTCTTCAACTTCGTATCTTATGTACTCATCGCCGTCAATAGTTACCTTATTGCTGCTCTTTACCATGTCAGCATCAAAGCCTGCTATTTCCTCAACTTCATCGGTATAAGAATCTACCTCTGATCCGCTTTCACCGGAAGCGTCAACATAATACTGCTTAGATGCAGAATCGATCATGTAGGTCTTTCCGTCAAGAGTGAGTATCTCCATATCAATAAGTCCGAACATATTCATCTTCACATAAGAATCGTCGCCGTCACGGACAATGACAAGAGGCATTTCGATCTTAGTGCCTTCCATCTCGCCGCTTATAGTAACGTCCAGAGTGAAAGTATCGCTGCCTCCGATAGCAGACAGTGCTTCAAAAGGCGCAGTATCTATATCGGTGATGGCATCTCCTACAGTCTCGCCCATAGGTGCGCTGGCATCTCCGCTGACAGAAGGAGCTTCACTGCTGTCATCATCGGTTGACGAAGAGTCGTCCTCAGATGAAGTGTCGTCATCAGATGAAGCATCTTCCTCCTTGGAAGAATCGTCGGTCTGTTCAGAACTGCTGTCGTTTTCGCTGCTGTCCTTCTCCTGAACGCTGCTGGAAGAAGGATCTTTATCGTCGTCGGTATCCTTCTCGCTGCAAGCCGTCATAAGTGAGCAAGCCATAACAAGCGAGATCGCAAGTGCAAAAATTTTCTTCATAATTTTACTCCCTTCAAACATTAAAGCACGCATTTTTACAAATACGAATCTTTACAAAGTAATTGTAACACAATTTAATAAATAAATCAATATTTCTTCCGCATAATTTTAACGTTTTCATAACTGTTTTTTTGTGCAACTTACCAAAAGCACATGGCTTATTATAAAACTTACTTTTTCTTGTTAAGAGAATGTTCCTTAAAAGCCTTTCTTATTTCGGCAAGAAGTTCGTTGTTATTGTGCATTTTCATTCTAGGAAACGCATTTAAAATACGTTTTTCCTGGACATTCAGCCGGTTAAGTAAAAACTCCCTTGCTGCTTTGCGCCGTTCTTTGGCAGTTTCCTGCTTTTCTTCAAGTTTCTCTCTGAAGTGTTCGGACGCTTCTTCCAGTTTCTTCCTAAAGCCGGAGATAGACAGTACCGTGATACACAGATCAGCAGTGAACACCACAGTTACCCCAACTGCCGACCATTCCAGCAAAGCAGCTGAAAATCTGTCAAAGAAGCCGGTCATCGCCGGGTGAATGAACTTTACCAGCAGCACCGAAAGTGCGCCGAACACCAGCGCACCATAAAGGCATATACGTCCGTTCAGGTTGAACGGATAATCGGAATAATCCCACCATCGTGCATTAAACAGCTTTTCCATAACGTAAGAAGTGACATATTCCAGGATACAGGAAATAACTGCCGACGCCAAAAACAACGCCGGAATATTTTTCATATTTCCGAAAAGCAATATAACAAACACCGCTCCGAAGCCGTATATCGGCAGATACGGACCGTTCAGAAATCCTCGGTTAACTAACTTTTTATCCCTGACGATATACAGTCCCACCTCGTACACCCAGCCGATAAAGCTATAAACTATAAAGCACAAAACATATATAGTTATCGTTTTCACAAACATCACACTCAGTTTTTAAGGCTGTGCATTGGCGCAGGTATCTGTCCGCCGCGATCTATGAATCTTGCCGGAGATTCAGATTTCAGCGGCATTACCGGACCGCAGCCGAACAGTCCGCCCCAGTCAAGTTCTTCCCCTACTTTTTTGCCCACAGCCGGTATTATACGAACAGCGGTGGTCTTGGTGTTCACCATGCCTATAGCGGCTTCATCGGCGATGATAGCTGCGATGGTCTCAGCAGTGGTATCACCGGGAACGACTATCATATCCAGTCCCACTGAGCAGACGGCAGTCATTGCTTCCAACTTCTCGATGGTAAGGCAGCCGCTTTTTGCTGCGTCTATCATGCCGGCGTCCTCTGAAACGGGTATAAATGCGCCGGAAAGTCCGCCGATACTGGAGCAAGCCATTACTCCGCCCTTTTTGACCGCATCATTGAGCAGCGCAAGAGCGGCGGTAGTGCCGTGAGTTCCGCAGCGTTCAAGACCTATCTCCTCCAGTATATGAGCCACCGAATCCCCCACTGCCGGAGTCGGCGCAAGAGAAAGGTCAACTATACCGAAAGGAACTCCCAGCCGTTTGGAGGCGGTAACTCCCACCAGCTGTCCCATTCTGGTTATCTTGAACGAAGTCTTTTTGATAATATCTGCGACCTCGGTTATATTTGCATCGGGGTATTTTGCAAGAGCGGCACGGACCACGCCCGGTCCTGAGACGCCTACATTTATCATAACGTCAGGCTCGCCAACGCCGTGAAAAGCCCCTGCCATGAACGGGTTATCGTCAACGGCATTGCAGAAAACCACCAGTTTTGCAGCGCCGAAGCAAGCGTTGTCAACAGTTTTTTCGGCACATTCTTTAACAATTTTTCCCATAAGCTTGCAAGCGTCAAGGTTTATTCCGGTCTTTGTAGAACCGACATTGACCGATGAGCAGACCTTATCTGTCAGGCTTAGAGCCTCCGGTATAGACTGGATAAGTTCCAGGTCTCCGGCAGAAAAGCCCTTTTGCACCAGTGCGGAATATCCGCCTATCAGGTCTACTCCCACCGCTTTGGCTGCTCTGTCCATTGCAAGGGCGAACTTTGTCGGGGAGCATTTGCACGCCGCCGAGATTATCGCCACCGGAGTAACAGAGATACGTTTATTTATTATGGGTATGCCAAATTCCTTGGAGATCCCCTCAGCCACCTCCACAAGTTTTCCTGCGCAGCGTGTGATCTTCTCATAGACTTTATCGCAAGCCTTGTCTATGTTTTCATCTACGCAGTCAAGCAGAGATATACCCATTGTGATCGTCCTGATATCCAGACACTCGTTCTGTATCATTCGTATCGTTTCAAGAATATCGTAAGCGTTAAGCATAATAAATCACCATTTCTATGTAGTAAGTAATATTCAGACGTGATGCATACTGTTGAAAACGTCCTCGTGCATGGTATGAACGGAAAGTCCCATGCTGTTGCCCAGTTCGGCAAGGCTGTCGGAAAGTTCGGCAAACGGTTTATTGAGCTTGGAAATATCCACCAGCATTATCATTGCAAACATATCCTGAAGCACCGACTGGGTCACCTCGATGACATTAGCGTTAAATTCAGAACAGCGTGTAGAAACTTTGGCAAGAATACCCACCGCATCATGACCTATGACTGTTATTATCGCTCTCATTTAAATTCCTCCGTAATCAGATTTCAGTCTAACAAAACATATTATAACACAAACGGCTCAAAACTGCAACAGTTTTTTATTTCAAAAGAGATATTGAAATCCTGCTGAAAATATGTTACAATACAGGAGCAGTAATTTTTAAGGAGAGTATTATGAATTTAAACGGACTTGTTGACCTTCACACGCACACTGAAGCTTCTGTGGATTCCACCGAACCTGCGATAAATATGTGCAGGCGTGCTTTGGAACTGGGGCTTTCGGCTTACGCCATCACCGACCATGCGGAATGTAACCGTTGGTTTCCCATAGAGCATTATCCGGAAGCTGTCCCGAACGGTTACGACACTTACGACAACCGGCAAGACTTTGAACGTTCGCTGGCGGCTTCCACCGAACTGAAAGAGCGGTTCAAGGGAAAACTGCTGGTGCTGAGCGGGATAGAGCTGGGTCAGGCGACCCATGATACGGCTTCCGCAGAAAAAGCGGTGAGCGACCCTCGTCTTGACATAGTGATAGGTTCGATACATCAGATCCGTGGGCAGGACGATTTTGCGTTTATAAAATATGACCAGCACGAGGCTGATTTTGTGCCGAAGCTGCTTGAAAAGAATTACCTTGAGCTGCTGGAGCTGGCAAGGTGGGGAAAATTTGACGTGCTTGGACATCTCACCTACAATCTGCGTTACATAGAGGGAAATTACGGCATAAAGGTGGACATGACACCTTACGGCGACATCATAGAAGAGATATTCAAAACGGTCATACAAAGCGGCAAGGGCATTGAGATAAACACTTCCGGACTAAGGCAGAATTACGGAAAGACGTTCCCCACGCCGGAATATGTAAAGCTTTACCGGCAGCTAGGCGGAGAGATACTGACGCTTGGGTCTGACGCTCACTGCGCCGCCGACCTTGGCAAGGGCATAGAAGCCGGAGCTGAGATCGCACGGAACGCAGGGTTCAGGTACATAACCTATTTCAAGGAAAGAAAACCGGAATTTATAAAGCTTTGATAATTCTAAAAAAGCGATCCCCCGAACTGACAAAACAGTCGGGGGATAATTTTTTCAGAGAGGGCCGAAGTTTGCAAATATCCTATGGTCTGAGAGCCACGGCAGGCAAGGCTCGAACCTTACGCCTTCACGGACGTCGGTGCGGTAGCTGTAGGTGGTCTTTATGGAAAGCTCGCTGAAAGAAGTTGCCCTTGCTATTGCAATAGGCAGGCTGTCCCCTTTCAGGATACCGCCCACCAGCACGCTTGAAAAAATATCGCCGCTGCCGGGGTATTTTTCCGGTATATACTCACAGGGTATCTTCCAAAATACGCTGTTTTCACGGTCGTAGCCTATGTTATAGATCTTGTCGTCAGAAAACGGCACAGAGGTCATCACTACAGTTCCAGGACCTTTCTCCGAAAGACGGGCAAGCCAGCTTTTTGCCTGAGACGACCTGAACGGCATAGCAGGATAGCTTTCGCCCAAAAGAATGGCGGCTTCGGTGAGGTTGGGGGTTATCATATCCGCAGCCGAGGCAAGTTTTGACATACCTGAGCAAAGCTCCTTGGTGCAGGTCTTATAGGTCTTTCCCCCGTCGCCCATGACCGGGTCGCAGACTTTCAGGGCATTGGGGAAGCTGTCAAAAAATTCAAGGCAGTGGGAAATCTGTTCCACAGAAGCAAGAAAGCCGCTGTAAACGCAGTCAAAGGTCGTCCCCAGGGACTTATAGTGTTCAAGGGCAGGTATGATAAAGTCGGTAAGGTCTCTCATAACAAAATCGCCATAGCCGGTATGTGTTGAAAGCGCAGCCGTAGGCACTGGGCACACTTGTATCCCCATTGCGGAAACGATCGGCAGTATCACTGTCAGCGAACATCTTCCCATTCCGGAAATATCGTGGACTGCTGCTATCTTTATATTGCTGCTCATATTTACAGCTCCTTTCCAACTGGTATGAAATTATTTTATCACATTTTTGCCTTGACTGCAACCAGTTTTTCTCACGGTGGCAGAAGGTTATTTTTTTGGTAAAATTTCAGTTTGATAAGATGTTTTTTCATGCAGATAATAACTACAGGACCAAGCGCAGGCGTTCCGAACCGCTGACAGGTCGGGCGGCGCAGCAGTTTTGGCAACAATTACAGAAAGGAAGTATCGACTTATGAGTATTTCGGCTATTGCAAAAGGAATAACCATCGGTCTGGCGGCAGGCGCTATCACCTACACCATCTCAAATGCAACAGGCAAGCAGATGAAAAAGGTTAAAAACAGCGCTGGCAAAGCCATAAGAGCTATCGGCGATGTAGTGGACGGCATAAGCTATATGCTCCACTGAAAAGCAAGTCCGGCGCAGGACAGCTCCGTTTCGTGCGGGGCTGTTTTTTGTTGTCCGAAGCAAAAAGCAGGCAAGACTAAGCCTGCCTGCTTTATTTCCACTTATCTGTCTCGTCCGGACACACGGTATTTATCTTCAGCGCCCTGAGTTCCACGAAGCAGCCGCATTTTGCACACATTCCGTCTGAAAGTTCAGCGCAGTTCCTGCAAACCGCCAGTCTTTTGCTGTAAGTGATATCGTCAACTCTTTTTTCAGCCGGATAATTCCTGATATACTCGCTCAGCGAATCAAGATACTCGTCCTTATCCATTTCCTCGATAAGGCATCTGCGGCAAGGTTTCCGTTTCTGCATATCAAACTATTTCCAGTGAGACCACCGAGCATGGCGGAAGTTCCACCCTGACTGCGTTATCTTTCACTTCAAAGCCGTTATAGTCTTTCAGTGTGACTTTCTCATCTTCGCCGAAGTCGTTATAGTCGCTTACCTTTTCCGAGGAAATTATCTGCGCTTTCACGGCGGAAGCCGCAGCATTAAGCTCAGTAGTCGCCGATTCGGTGAGAGAGCAGTTCGCCAGCGTTACAAACAGTTTTCCGTCTGCGCCCTTAGAAGCGGAGCAGTTCACCTGCGGAATGTTTCTTTCGCTTATGATGCTGTTGTTTTCAACAGAGACCGGCACAAGTTCCGCACCCTGGTGAGGCACGAACATTTTGAACACATAGTAAGTAGGAGTTTTTACCATTCTGTCGCCGTCTGTAAGTATCACCGACTGGAGCACATTTACTATCTGGGCGATATTTGCCATCATTACCCTGTCGCAGTGGTTGTTGAAGATATTCAGGCTGCTTGCGGCAACTATAGCGTCACGCATGGTGTTCTGCTGATACAGGAATGCAGGGTTGGTGCCGGGCTCCACGTCATACCAGCAGCCCCACTCGTCCACGATGAGTTTTATCTTGCCCTCAGGGTCGTATTTATCCATTATCTCCCCGTGTTTCTCGATAAGTTCCTCGATACGCAAAGAATTTGCGATGGTATTATAATACTCAGTTTCAGTAAAATCAGTTGCGCTGCCCTTGTGATCCCAGTCGCTGGGGTCGGGAGCAGTATAATAGTGCATGGAGATAGCCCCGGTATGCCACGGCTTTATCAGCTGCATAATGGTCTCAGTCCAGCCATAGTCGTCGGCATTCGGACCGCAGGCGATCTTGAATAGTTCATTTCCGCTGAAGTTGCGGCAAAATGTCTGGTAGCGTCTGTACTCGTCTGCGTAATATTCAGGTCTCATATTT
>CANRLY010000033.1 GCA_947631585.1 uncultured Clostridia bacterium | reverse complement strand
ATGCTCAAGATCAGAGGCGTGAACGTGTTCCCCTCTCAGATAGAAAGCGTGCTGATGAAGTTTGACGAGATAGCTCCTCATTACCAGCTGGTGGTCACAAGAGCCAACTTCTCCGATGCGCTGGAGATAAAAGTGGAGCTTTCCGACCAGCACAGCTGCCTGCTGGAGGATTACGGCAGGCTTGAGGATCTGCGCAAACGCATACACCACAACATGAAAACCGTTCTGGGTATCGACACCAAGGTATCGCTGGTGGAACATAAGTCGCTGGAACGTTTTCAGGGCAAGGCGCAGAGGATAGTCGATCTGAGAAACAAATAATGAACGTTAAAATTTACAGTTTGTTTACTTTTTTGAGGATATGCTAAAAAACCTGTTGATTTATTTTTGAAAATAGGTTATACTAATATCAGCTAAGACGGCACAAACTTTTATGAAAGGAATGATAAAAATGGCATTTGAAGTTACCAAAGACACCATAATCGGAGACGTTCTGGACGAGGATTTTGACGCTGCTCCTTTCTTTATCGAAATGGGAATGCACTGTCTGGGCTGCCCCGCTTCAAGAGGCGAATCCATAGAGCAGGCGTGCAGAGTTCATGACGTTGACCCCAACGAACTGGTGGACAAGCTAAACGAATATTTTGCAAACAAATGATACAAAATGTTCTGGCGGCGGCTGTTCTGGCTGCCGCCTTTGGTTTTAATTGACAAAAAGGAGCTGACTGGCTGACATGACCCTTGACCCGAGACTGGCGGTCTGCGCCGGATTTATAGACGAAAACGCCCGTGTCGCCGACATCGGCACCGACCACGGTCTGCTGCCGATAAGTCTTGTTCTGAGCGGCAGGGCAAAAAGCGTAGTTGCCGCCGACATAAGAGAAGGTCCGCTCAACAGCGCAAGGGAAAACGTCCGGAAGTACGGTCTTTCCGACAGGATAGACCTTTGCCTTTCGGACGGACTGAAAAACATTCCTCCCGACGGCATAACTCACATAGTCGCAGCCGGTATGGGCGGAGAGACTATCGTCAGTATAATTTCCTGCTGCGACTGGGCAAAAAACTGCGTTCTGGTAGTTCAGCCTATGACCAGACCTGAAGAACTGCGCCGATATCTTTATTCCGCCGGCTGGGAAATAACTGACGAAAAAGCAGCGGTCTCCGGAAAATTCGTCTACACCGCAATGAAGTGCGTTTTCACAGGAAAGACCACCGCTGCGACATTAAGACAGGTCTACGCCGGCAAGCTCGACCCCTGCGACGAGAATGCAAAGCTTTATCTGAAAAACAAGATAGCTTCCCTTGAAAAGTCCGGCAGGGCAAAACTGAACGCCGGAGACGTCTCAGGCAGGCAGGATATGCAGGCGGCTGCGGAATTGGCAGAGTTGCTGGATCCATGATAAACAACCTGTAAATCAGTAAGGAGAAAACTAAAAACTATGACTACTGTAAAAGAAATATATTCACTGCTGGATAAGACCGCACCTTTTTCCATGGCTGAAAGCTGGGACAACAGCGGTCTTATCGTAGGCAATGCAAGCGGCGCTTGCGCCGCTGAAAAGAACGTCACCAAGGTACTGACTGCGCTGGATATTACTAAGCAGGTGGCATACGAGGCTGCCGAAAGCGGCGCAGACCTGGTCATCTCCCACCACCCGGTGATATTTTCGCCGCTGAAAAATCTTTCGAACGACCACCCGGCGGTCATTCTTGCAAAAAACGGTATCTCCGCCATCTGTATGCACACAAACTTCGATCTGGCGGAAAACGGGCTTAACAAGTACCTTTGCAGGATACTGGGGCTGGAGCCGTCAGAGGGCGTTCCACTGGATTACGACGAGGACAAACCCATCGGCTGCGTATGCGAACTGACCCATGAGATGTCCTGCCGCAAGCTGGCTGAACTGGTGAAACTGCGTCTGGGCTGCCAGGTGGTAAGGTACGGCAATTCTTCCGACAGCATTTTAAAAGTCGGGGTGTGTTCCGGCTCAGGGGGAAGCTTCCTCGGCGGCGCAATAAGGAACGGCTGTCAGGCTCTTATAACCGGCGACGTAAAGCACCATGATTTTATAGATGCGCAAAACCGGGGAATTTCGGTGATAGACGCAGGACATTTCCACACAGAGCGGATATTCTGCCGCTTTATATGCGAACTGCTGGAGGACAGCTTCCCGGAACTTTCGGTGACCCAGGCTGCCTGCTGCACCGACCCATGCTCTTATATCTGATCTGAAAGGACGACTCCAATGGCTCTGGACGGAATTTTTCTAAGCCTGCTGAAACAGGAATTTCTTCCGCTCATCGGCAGCAGAGTGGACAAGATACACCAGCCCTCCCGTGAGGAACTTATCATTTCCATGCGAACTAAAGAGGGCGCAAAACGGCTGCTTTTCAACATTTCGGCGCAGTCGGCAAGGGTGCAGCTGACTAATGTGGATATCGAAAACCCCAAGTCGCCGCCTATGTTCTGTATGCTCATGCGCAAGCGGCTGTCAGGGGGAAAACTCACTGCCGTCACTCAGGACGGCTTTGAGCGCATACTGGAGCTGCGCTTTGAAACTTTAAACGAAATGGGCGACCCTGCCGTTGTTACTTTACGGAAAGCAAAGACGGCGA
Source organism: uncultured Clostridia bacterium (assembly GCA_947631585.1). GTDB lineage: Bacteria > Bacillota > Clostridia > Oscillospirales > Ruminococcaceae > JAAZZIT01. The sequence continues at coordinate 11,004 of CANRLY010000033.1, read as the reverse complement.
AGAAAAGATCGTGGACTCTCTCAAACGTGTTACCCCCGATATGTCAGGGGTAAGACCAGTAATGCCGGGAATGGTCTACTCCCCTCCCCCAAGGAGCGAAAAGCTCACCATCTTCACCGCCGACAGATACGCTCTTTCCCAACAACTGGCGGCTGTTGGGCAGCTGAAACTTCCTAAAGCTCTGGTCAGGGTGATAGAGGGAGTCTCGCCGGTTTTTGCAAGGGAAGCTGAGTTTTACGCCTGCAAAGGCGGAGACGCTGCCGCAGGGGAACTTACCGATGATATGCTGGACAGACTGGCGTTTTTCCTGAAAAAGACCGCCGCTGAGATATCTTCCGGCAAACCACGCTTTACCGCCGTTTACACCAAGGACGGCTCTCTTTCGGAGTATTGCTTCTGCGATATCTGCCAGTACGGAACGCTGGGTCTTAAAAAATATTACGACAGCGCCTCGGAACTGCTGGACAGCTTTTACTCAAGAAAAGACCTTTCTGCAAGGATAAAGCAGAAAGCTTCCGACCTGTTTCGGGTCATACTGGCGGCAAGCGAAAGGGTCGCCAGGCGCACTGCCAACCAGAAGCAGGAACTGAAAGACTGCGCCGACAAAGAACGCCTGAAGCTCTGCGGCGACCTTATTATGTCTAACCTTTACCGGCTGGAAAAAGGCATGACTTCAGCCAAGCTGGAAAACTACTTCCAGCCCGACTGCCCCACTGTGGAGATAGCTCTTGACGCAAGGCTGACTCCTGCACAGAACGCCCAGAAATACTACTCCCAGTACAGAAAACTCAGCACCGCCGAAAAGCGCTTACAGGAGCTTATTTCTTTCGGGGAACAGGAGCTTGACTACATCGACAGCGTTTTTGACCTGCTCAGTCGGGCTTCTACAGAGGGCGAAATAGCTGAACTTCGGGCTGAACTTGCAGAGCAGGGCTATGTTAAGTCCACAAGATATAAGGGCAAGCCCCCAAAAGCCGAACCCCCAGCAAGGTTTCTTTCAGACGACGGTTTTGTGATACTGGTAGGAAGAAACAACAAGCAGAACGACAAACTTACCCTTAAAGATTCCGACAAGAGCGATATCTGGCTGCACACAAAAAATATCCACGGCTCTCATGTGATAATCTGCTGTGAGGGCAGACCTGTTCCCGAAAGCACCCTTATCCAGGCGGCGCAGCTGGCGGCATACCACTCCAAGGGGAGGGATTCTGCTCAGGTGCCGGTAGACTACACCCAGGTGCGGTTTGTCAAAAAGCCGGCAGGGGCAAAGCCGGGAATGGTCATATTCACCAACAACAAGACCCTTTTCGTCACCCCTGACGAGGAGCTTACCGCAAGGCTCAGAGCCGCCGCCGAAAGGAGATAGCAGTTAGCCATGGGAGTTATTCTTAACGGGGAGTTTTTCCACCGGGACTGTCTGGAAGTTGCGCCTGACCTTTGCGGAAAGGAACTTTGCGTCAGGTGTGAGGGCGGTGTGAAACGCCTTGTCATCATGGAGACGGAGGCTTACCGTGGAGAGGAGGACACCGCCTGCCACGCTTCAAAAGGGCGTACCCGGCGCACTGAGATACTTTACGGCGAAAGCGGACTTATTTACGTTTATCTGTGTTACGGTATGCACTGGCTGATGAATATTGTCACCGGCGAAAAAGACCAGCCTCAGGCGGTGCTGCTGAGAGCGGCGCAAAAGCCGTTTGACGGTCCGGGCAAGCTGACACGCTATCTGGGTATCGACAAAAGCTTCAACGGCTGCCATATCTGTTCAGACCCACGGGTCTGGTTCGAGGACTCCGAAAAAAAGCCGCAGCTTGTCGCCCTGCCACGGGTGGGGATAGACTACGCCTCCGAAGAATACCGCCTGAAGCCCTGGCGGTTCTGTATCAGACCGCAAAGACCCGTCCGCAGGCGCAAATGACATTATGCCCATACCTCAAAACAAAAAGCTCCCTGCCATTTGACCGGCAGAGAGCCTTATTTTTAATTTAAATCAGCAAGAAAATTCTCACTGCTCCAGCGGGAAGATAAGTTCCGGTATCTTTTCGTACATAGCGTCGGTCGCAGGGGCAAGGTCGGTATATCCGCCGCAGTTGTCAACGCCGTTTGACGTCCACGCAAAAACGCCGTCCCAGCCGTTGTCGTAAGCGCTGCTGTATCTTGTGCCGATGTCAACGCCGCTTTCGTCAGTTACGGCACATTCGCCGATAACGCAGGGTTTTTCATCGACCAGCCCAAACTTCTCAGGCGTCTCGTTGAACGGGAAGCCGTACCACGGATTCTGCCAGAAGTAATAATGGGTGGAATAAAAGTCAAGGTAAGAATTTTCATTTCCGGAAAGAGACTGCAAATACTCGTCAGAGACTACATTCTGCTGCAAGTTGTCGGAATTGTACTTGACCGTTCCTATGCCCACCGTCACCAGTATGTCGGAATTTTCATGTATACCGGCAGCCGCCCTGGCAAAGTAGTTTGAGATAACGTCCCATTCAAGATGGGCGTTGTCGTCGTTTTCGTGTACCCAGTCCGGCTCGTTCATCAGGTCAATGCTCATCAGGTAGTCGTTGCCGTCGTATCTCTTGGCAAAAGGAATGACGTAGCCTTCCACGAACTGGTCTATGTTGTCGCTGCTCTTTATCATGTTGACCCAGTTCTTAGAGCCGCTGTTTTCGGTCTTGAAGTGGTCAAAAGAGAGCAAGGTCGCCATAATGTAGATCTTGTGTTTTGCGGCAAGTTCAAACAACTTGTCAAGATCCTGCCAGTGCTTGTTGGTAACTCCGCTGAAGCTGCCGTCCTCATTTATCTGCACGCCGATGAGACCGTTGCAATTTATCCAGATACGGGTGGAATTGATGCCGGCATCGTGAAGCTGTGCAAAATGCTCGTCCCAGAAAGACTCCCTGAATCCGCCGCCGAAGTCGTTCCACTGATCCCAGGGGGTGTTTGCGCCGTTGAACCAGAGTTTTTCGCCGTTCACATAGAAATCAGTGCCTTCAATTACCACCTGAGCGTCCGTTTCCGGGTTCTCAAAAGGTCTGGAATAATATTCGCCCTCTGGTACATCTGCAAGTTCATTTCTGCTGGAATTAAGCTCGTCAAGCAGGTTGCCGGAGTGGTCTTCCTGTGAGGAAGAGCCTGAGTCGTCCTTGGAGCAGGCGGTAGCACAAAGCAAAGCGGCTGCCGCAGCCAGAGCGATCAATCTTTTTCCAAAGCCAAATTTCATAAAAACCGTCCTTTCATGATCTGTAGAATACGCAAATAGTAGTTATGTAGTAATTATAACATATATTTAATCAAACTTCAATGCCCTGAGAGATATTTTTCTCCGTGGAGCAGAAATTTCACGCCGTCGTGCGGATAAGCACACCACAGAGGGCGGCGACCCCAGCCGCAGAAAATTCCCTCTCCGACCTTGACACGGCAGACGGAAACGTGTATAATTTACTTGATGGGGCAAGTCCGGCTGCACGGCTTGCCGCCAAGAATATCTAAGGAGGTCTTGAAAATGGAAAAATACGAGTGCGTGTGCGGATACGTTTACGATGAGGAAAAAGGCGACCCCGATGGCGGAATAGCTCCCGGAACTAAGTTCGAGGATATTCCCGATGATTGGGTATGCCCCGTCTGCGGACTGGGAAAAGATTCTTTCACCAAGATTTGAATCCCTCTGCAATACTAAAGCCGTAATCCCCACGGAAATACGGCTTTTTTCTTTTGGCAGAAGCTTTTTCCCATCGCCTTTTCGATGTTTGTAAAGCCATTTCCATTTACAGGTTTTGAAGCGTTGTAAAGCTTTCTTACTTGACAAGTTCCCTGTTGTAATAGAAATAGGAGAAAAATAAAAAGTCCCGAAAGATCGGGACTTTTGCGGATCGTAAGAAGATCACTGCTGTTCTTTCATTTTTGCAAAGCAATCGCTGCAATAAACAGGCTTATCCTCTCTGGGCTTGAAGGGGATCCTTGCCTCTCCTCCGCAAGCTGCGCAGGTAGCAGTGAAGAACTCTCTTGCTCCTCTGGAAGCGCTCTTGCGAGCATCTCTGCAAGCCTTGCATCTCTGAGGCTCATTCTCAAAGCCTTTTTCTGCGTAGAATTCCTGCTCTCCGGCAGTGAACACGAATTCGTTTCCACATTCCTTGCAGACCAGTGTCTTGTCTTCGTACATAGTGTTTACCTCTCTTAAAAGATTTTTTGCCTCGCCGGACTTACACCGGCACCTTTACCCCCCTGATATGTATCAGGCTGTGCAACGCTCTTAAATTAAGCTATTTGGCCATATTTTATTTCCACGGGTCTCCCCTTGGTTTTGGTAAAAACTGTAATTTCTTGCGTCTCCTTGCAAAACGCCCTCTATCGCTCCAGCCGCAAGACCTGCCGTATCATCGCACCCGACTTCCAACTCACCGCTCCTTCGCCCGACTTCCAAAAACTTCCGCCCTGCCGCTGACTCAGCCCCTAGTCCTGCTCAACTGTATCGGCATCGCCGCCCAGCACGGAACGCAGCTTCCTGCGCACACGCTGCATGGCGTTGTCCACCGATTTAAGCGGCAAACAAAGCTCATCTGCTATCACTTCATAGGAACTTCCGCCCAGATACCGCTCAAAGATCTCCAGCTCACGCTTTGAAAGAACTTCCACCGCCGTCCCCATCAGTTCCCCGACGCTCACTCTGTCAATGGCAACTTTCTCCGGGTCGGCGTCGTAAGTTTCGTCCTTTACCGCAGAGGTCAGCTGTTCCCCATCGCCGTCTATCGCCACCGCACTTCGGCTGCGGCTTCTCAAAGCCGACATTATCTTGTTTTTAATGCAAACTCCGGCATATGTGGCAAAACGCACGCCTTTTTCAGCATCGTAAGTTTTCACCGCCTCAAAAAGCCCCATCAATCCCTCCTGAGTAAGGTCTTTCACCTCGTCGGGAGTTTCCGCCTTTGAGACGACGGACGCCTGTATCATCGGCGTATACCTGCATATCAGGTCGGAAAACGCCTGCTTGTCATCAGCGGCTTTTTCCGCAAGTATCTGAACTTCACCTGAGAAACTGCTGTTTTCTGCCTTTTTCATTAAAAATACCTCAAGCGTTCAACACGCTCTTACTCAGATTATAATAACATTTATTTCTGTATTTGTCAAGCAACTTGTGCATATGTTTTTAAAGAAGATTTAAAAAAATTTTAAACACTCGTCAAAACTTATTTTTCAGCCTTGGCGAACTGTTCCCTGCCCGACTTGAAAATATCTCCTCCGTTGCAGTCGTTAGCCACTATCAGCGGGAATTTTTCCACATAAAGTTCCTTGACCGACTCGCAGCCCAGGTCGTCAAAAGCTATGACCTTGCAGGACTTTATACATTTGCAGGCAAGAGCGCCGGCGCCTCCAACTGCGCAGAGATACACTGCCTTGTTCCTGACCACAGCCCTGTTGACCTCATCGCTGCGTTCGCCCTTTCCGACCATTGCCGCCAGACCCATATCCAGCAGTCTTGGTGCGAACCTATCCATTCTTCCGGAAGTGGTAGGACCGCAAGAGCCTATCGGTCTGCCCTCCGGCGCAGGGGTAGGACCTGCGTAATAGATCACAGCCCCGTCCATCTCAAACGGCAGTTTTTCGCCCTTATCCAGCATCTCCATGAACCGTTTATGCGCTGCGTCCCTGGCGGTATAGACCTTTCCGGTCAGCAATATTTTTTCACCGCACCGCAAGCTCTCAGCGCAGCTTTTCAGTTCATCAGTTCTGATCTCTCTTATCTCCCCGGAGTCGGACATTTCTTTCACACTACCTTCCCGAAAACAGTGTGTGCTTCTCCCCGCCATACAGAGAGAAGCACCTGGATTCAGCTATTCTTTTTCCACAATTCCATAAATTCTTCGTCTGAAAGACCGCCCTCTTCACCATCGCCCTGGGCTTCGATCTCCTTTGACAGAGCCGACAGCATTTCCAGATCAAAGCTCTTGGAATAGCTGGTCTTTCTCGGCTGAGCTGCTTCCTCCTTGGCTTTTGCCTCCGCCTCGGCAGCCAATCTTGCCTGTTCTTGTTCTTCGGCGAGCCTTGCTTCTTCAGCAGCCTGTTCTTCGGCTTCCTGCTGGAGTCTTGCCAGATACTCCTGAGCCGCCTGAACGTCGCTGCTGCTATGACCGCCTGTATGTTCATCGCTGCTTTCCGGAGCTTCCTCCTCGGCAGCTATTTCCTGCACCTTTTCTGTCCTATCAGATTTATCACTTTTCTTCTTTACTACTGTGGCTGCACCACTTCCTTTCTTCCTCGAATTAAAATTTTCGTCACCGTCCACAAGGCCAAGACCCTGTTCAACAAGTTCCTTGGCAGTGTCGATCTTTACCATATTATCGCCGAACAGTTCTCTGAGCGTTTCTGAAAGCTTAGTGATATTCTCATCGAGAGCTGTATATTCAGCCAGCACAGAGCTTCTCAGGTCTGCGGATTCTTCCCTTATAACAGAAGCTTCGTTCCTTGCATTTTCAAGGGTAGACTCAGCCTGAGCGTTCGCCTCAGAGATAGTAGCGTCAGCCTTTTCCTGAGCGGAGCTTACGATATTTGAAGCCTGGTTGTTAGCGTCCTCAAGTATCTGGTTCTGGAGTTCTCTTGCATCGTCCTCCATCTTCTTAGCAGCCTTCTTAGCCTCAACTACCACCTTATCGGCAGTTTTCTTAGCCTCGATGAACACGCTTCCCAGATCGAAGTCTCCGCCTGTTCCTCCGCCGTTAGCCTCAGCGTTTTCCAGTTTTTCTTTAAGATCCTCTATCTCGTTCTGCAGATCCGAGATCTTCTGATCCTTTTCGGTCACATCGCTTTCAAAGTTAGCGACCTGAAGTTTCAGCGTATCGTTTGAAGCCTGAAGTTCAGACACCTTGCTTTTAGCCTCGTCGATCTTAGCTTCCAGTTCTTCTCTTCCGCCAAAATCCTGCACGCTGCCGCCTTCCATAGAAGCGATAACGTCGTCTTTTTCTTTGACTTCGTCTCTGAGCGTATAGATCTCAGAATACAGCTTATCAATATAAGCCAGAACTTCTTTTTTATCAAAGCCGCCGAAGTTCACTGTTTTCAAATAAACATTCTCGTCCATGATTCGACCTCCCATGACATAATTATATTTTCCGCAGAATACACAATTATTGTATCACACGGTTGATATTTTTGCAATAGTTTTTACGAGCAATTTTAAATTTTCGTTAAATTTCAACAAAATTATTTTTTCTTTTTTAGCAAAATAAACGCAACCACTCCCGTTACGACCACTGACAGCACCGTAGGAAACCAGGTATGCGCCAGCGGCAGACCTGTGGTATTCATTCCGTAGAAGCTGTAGATTATAGTTGGTATCGCCATAAGTATGGTAATTATAGTCAATTTCCACATTACCATATTCAGGTTATTAGAAGTCACCGAAGCGAAGGCGTCAACCATTCCCGACAAGATCCTCGAATAGATATCCGCCATTTCTGTTGCCTGTTTGACCTCGATGATAACGTCCTCCAGCAGGTCCTGGTCTTCCTCATAAAGTTTTATGACTCTGCCCCTGAGTATTTTTTCCAGCGTCACGTCATCAGATTTAAGAGAAGTTGAAAAGTATACCAGCGACTTTTCCAGACCCAGCAGCTGGATAAGTTCCCTGTTTTGCATAGAGCCGTGCAGCTGTTGTTCTATAGCGTTTGATATCTTGTCTATCTGTTTAAGGTATTGCAGGAACCGTGCGGTTATCCTCAGCAGCAGTCTCAGCACGAATCTGGTCTTGAGGTTAGTCTGCAAATTTTTCACAACGCCTGATTCCAGGTCGGTTATCACAGGATTTTCTTTCAGCGAAATAGTAAAAACGTACTCTTCTGTAATTATTATACCTATAGGCAGAGTATAGTAAAGAATAGTATTTTCCGTCTGTGTTTCAGCGTAAGGCGTATCGACTATCACAAGAGTCTGATCGTCCTCTATCTCCACACGGGAGCTTTCCTCCTCGTCCAGCGACGACTTCACGAATCCGCTGTCCAGTCCGAACTTATTTATCAGCATAGCCGTTTCTTCCTCGGTAGGTTCTACCACCGATATCCAGCTGCCGGTCTGTGGTTCATCGGTCACGGTAAGGCTGCCGTTTGCCGATGTTTTGTAGTAAGTTATCATATTTCCGCCTTTCCGCAGGCGGAAAACCTCCGGTCAGCTCACCGGCTGGCAAGGCGCAGTATTCCGTCCGCTGTTTTATTCAGAATTTGTCTCGGCGTCCCAAGAGGGTCGGATTTCATACTGTTCCTCCTTACAAATATATTATAGTCGTTACTTCGTCCAGGCGTTCATGATTTGGCGTCCGGCGTCTCACACAAATAATTATATCACACTTGCAAAGCCGTGTCAATATTTGAAGTCAAAAATCCACGGAAATCAATTTTCGGCCGTCCCAAAGGCAAGAAAGCCGCTTGTTTAGCGGTCATGCAAGTGCGGCGGAAAATTTTTCTCACAAAGGCGGCGCAATTTTCAGCAAACAAAAAGCGGCGCAGTGCAGCGCCGCCAGATGATATAGTATAATAGATCAGCTGTTGAGTATGCCGAAAATGTTGTCATATATCTCAGTGTTTCCGGGAGCTTTTACTCCTGCGTTAGCCAGAGCCTCAGCCTCGCTCACGCCGGCGGACATTCCGTCGTCGAAGTCCACAAAGTCAGAAGCGATAACAGTAACGAATATCTCGTCGTCGCCGTCCTCTATGTAATCCACACCGGTGATGATATTTGCGTTGGGGTCAGCCTCGTTAGTGAGCAGGTCAGTAAGTTCAGCCAGGTCAACGGTAGTAACGTCCTCGGACATTACCACATTGAGCAGCAGCCTTCTTGCGCCCTTGATGGAAGTTTCAAGCAGCGGGCTGGTGATGACCTGTTTTGCAGCGTCTTTCGCCTTTTCCTTGCCCTGACCGTGACCCATAGCCATATGAGCGTAGCCGGCATTTTTCATGATAGAAGTAACGTCCGCAAAATCCACATTGATAAAGCCGTCTCTGAGTATAAGGTCGGCAATGGACTTAACACCGGTCTTAAGCACGTCGTCCGCCATAGCGTAAGCCTGACGCATTGTGATCTTGGCGTCGTTCTCCATAAGTTTCTGGTTAGGGATAACTATAAGCGAATCGACGTTATCCAGCAGCCTCATGATACCTCTTTCAGCCTGTTCCATTTTCCTCTTGCCCTCAAAAGCGAAAGGCTTGGTGACAACAGCGACTGTGAGTTTTCCCAGTTCCTTTGCGATCTCAGCAACTACCGGAGCAGCGCCTGTTCCTGTTCCGCCGCCCATACCGGCAGTGATGAACACCATATTGCAGTCCCTGAGAGCCTCGGCGATCTCTTCTTTATTTTCCTGCGCCGACTGCTCGCCGATGTCGGGATTTCCTCCTGCGCCCAGTCCCTGAGTGAGTTTGGGACCTATCTGGATAGACTGAGTCGCCTGTGAGCGGTTGAGCGCCTGAAGATCCGTATTGCTAGCAACATAGTCGATATTTCCTCTGATACCCTCGGCAACGATACAGTTAAGGGCGTTTCCTCCTCCGCCGCCGACACCGACTACGATGATCTTCGCACCGTCATTAGTCATCTGCACATTCTGAAACATTTTTCAACAGCCTCCTACTTATTCTTCTAATCTAGAAAAAAGGTACTTTACACACTATTAAATATATTAACATCTTACCACATTTCAAAGCGCTTTGCAAGCGTTTTTTTAAAAAATACCTCAACTTTTTAAATATTTCCTAAAAAAACCGTCAGCTATTTCCATTATGACCTCCCATAAGGGTCATTCCCAGAGGGCTTCATCGTCATCTTCTGGTACTTCTTCGCCGTTATCGCCGCTGTCCTCCGGTGTCTCATCGCCGTTATCGCCGTTATCCTCAGATGTCTCATCGGAGGTATCATCTGGGGCTTCGCTGCTGTCGGCATCGTCCGAGCTATCTTCCGGTTCTACAGGCTTCACGGCAGGACCTGTCTGCGAATCTTTTGGTATAGCGGACATTCCGCTGGTGGACGAATGATAAATAAGCGTTCCCTCGTAGCTGTCGCCGTAAGTTTCAGCAAGGGAATCTATCACCGACTTGGTATAGTTCAGTTTGAAATACAGGTCGTAAGAGCTTCCCAGCCTCACTTCTATCCTGTTGTCGTAAACTATCTTTATATCCGTCCTGTCGGTAAGGTCTATCTCAGTTATCCCTTTTAATTCCAGCTTTTTTGCGCCGTCGGAAATATCGGCAAGTATCTTTTCTTTCAGCTGGTCGGTCGATCTGAGCTTCACGCCGGGAGTGGTGTCCTTTATGTTGAATCCCGACACCAGCACAAGACTGCTGTCCGGCTGCTGCATACCGGTCTCAAGCAGCCGTCCGCTTTCCGAAACGGTAAAATACAGCCCGTTGTGGAACACGCAGTACTGCGGCACAGCCTGCTTTATGGTTATTTTAAGGGTAGACGGCAGTTCCCGCCTGACTTTTACTTCGTCTGCATACACCATCAGCGAAGAAAGCACCTTTTCCGCCTCTTTTATATCCGTGCCGAAAAGATTGTCGCCCTCGTTCACTCCGCAGGCGGCGATTATCTGTTCTCTGGTATAAAGGTCAGTGCCGCTGATCTTTATCTCCTCTATCCTGAAAAACACGAATCTTGACAAGAACAGCACCGCTGCCACGACTATCACAAACACCATGATATAGTAAAGCGTCATATTCTTTTTTCTTCTGCGCCGTCTCACTGCCTGCTGACCTGTACCCGGTCTGGTATTTTCAGACGGTCTGATATTTCTGTCGTCCATTTAACTTCTTATCCTTTCAGTTCCTGGCGGAAAACTCCTCCGCCGGTCTGCTTCCTTTATGAAACGCTTATCCGCTTGATATCTGCGCCGACTGAACTCAGGCTTTTCTCCAGCGATTCATAACCTCTGTCTATGAGCCTGACGTTCTCTATCACAGTCTCGCCCTCAGCGCCAAGAGCCGCCAGAGCCAGCGCCGCTCCCCCTCTCAGGTCGGAAGCGATGACCTTTGC
>CANRLY010000032.1 GCA_947631585.1 uncultured Clostridia bacterium | reverse complement strand
AAATGGAAATCTCAGAAAAGAAATTTTCCCCCAGAATGATACTCAGCGAGATATCCAGACAGAAAGACAAGATGATAACTCCCGATGAGTTCGCTGCCGCCGCTTCCGGCGAGTATTACGACCTTGTTATAGCAAAGGTCTATAAGCTGTATCAGCAGAAGCTCCTTGACGCCAACGCTATGGATTTTGACGATCTCATCTGCCATACCGTCAGACTTTTTGAGCAAAACCCCGATGTGCTTGACCACTACCAGAATCTGTATAAGTATATCCTGGTGGACGAGTATCAGGATACCAATACCGCCCAGTATAAGCTTATTTCGCTGCTTTCGGCTAAGTTCGGCAACCTCTGTGTCGTGGGCGATGACGACCAGTCTATCTACCGATTCAGAGGGGCGACAATTGAAAATATCCTCAGTTTTGAGGACACATACCCCAAAGCGGAAGTTATCAGGCTGGAACAGAATTACCGCTCTACCCAGAATATACTTACCTGCGCAAATGTTCTTATAAAGAATAACGAGGGCAGAAAAGGCAAAAACCTCTGGACTGATAAGGGGGACGGCGAGAAAATAAGCGTTTACCGTGCCGAAAACGAAAGAGCGGAGGCGTCTTACGTTGCAGATGCCATATATAATAACGCCCGCAGCGGAAAACTGTATAGCTCCCATGCGGTGCTTTACAGGACAAACGCCCAGTCTAATGCCATTGAGCAGGCTTTCACCGGCGCAGGCATACCGTATAAGATCATAAGCGGTCTGCGCTTTTTTGACCGTAAAGAGATAAAGGACGTACTGGCGTATATGTCGGTGGTGAACAATAACTATGATATGCTCCGGCTCAGACGTATCATCAATGAACCCAAACGCAAGATCGGCGATGCGACTGTAGCACTGATAGAACAGATATCTTCCGATCTGGATATATCGCCTATAGAAGTTATGAGACAGTCGGATTCTATAGCTCCTCTGGCGAAAAGATCTTCTCTGCTTGTGGATACAGCCAGAATGTTCGATGAACTGACAGAGCTTTCTGAGATCATGGATCTGGAGGACTTCTTTGACGAACTGCTCAAGCGTTCCGGCTATGAAGAATATATGCGTTCTCTGGGAGACGAGGGAGAGACCCGTCTTGAAAATATAGGCGAACTTAAAACCACTCTTGCCAACTATGCGGAAACTGCGTCAACGCCTACCTTGTCAGGCTTTTTGGAAGAAGTCGCCCTTTATACCGATACCGATAATATCGAGGAGGGCGCAGACTGCGTTCTGATGATGACTATCCACGCCGCCAAGGGACTGGAATTTCCGGTGGTGTTCGTTACGGGAATGGAAGAAAATATCTTCCCATCGGCAAGAAGCTCCAATACCCAGTCCGACCTGGAGGAGGAGCGCAGACTTGCTTATGTGGCGATAACCCGTGCAAAACAGCAGCTCTACCTGACCTGTGCGGCAACAAGACGTGTGTTCGGTTCGCCGTCCAGCAATAAGATATCACGGTTCGTCAGGGAACTTCCCAAGGAAAACATCGTCTATTCCGAAGCGAAGAGCCTGCAAGTGCCGGTGTCTCCGTCAAGACCGCCCCAGGGCTTGAACGGTGCGAAAAATTCAGTCCTGCTTGACAGGCAAAACAGCGCCCGGTCAGGGGAGACGTTCAAGGTCGGCGAAAGGATATCCCATAAACTGTTCGGCGAGGGAATGATAATCAGGGCTGTGCCTATGTCAAACGATACTATGCTGGAGATCGCCTTTGATAAGGTGGGAACCAAAAAGCTTATGGCTAATTTTGCAAAGATCAGACATATCTGAAAAGCGGAGGTAATATGGCTAAGACAAGATCGGTGTTCGTCTGCTCAAACTGCGGCTTTGAAAGTTCAAAATGGAACGGAAGATGTCAGGCTTGCGGAGAATGGAATACCTTTGAAGAAGTGGAGACTGTGGTTTCCAAAGGGACAGGAAGATCAGCCGTAAAAGCGGCAGACCTTTCGGATAAAATAATCGGGCTGACGTCTGTAGACGCAAGGTATGACGAGATACGCTATAAAACAGGTCTTAACGAGCTGGACAGGGTTTTGGGCGGCGGACTTGTAAAAGGCAGCCTGGTGCTGCTTGGCGGAGAACCGGGCATAGGAAAATCCACAATGCTGCTCCAGATCTGCCAGTTCCTCGGAGAGGATCACACTATATTATACGTCTCCGGCGAGGAATCCGCCAGACAGATAAAACTCAGGGCTGACCGCCTTGGGGTCGATACCGAAAATCTCTACCTCCTTGCAGAGACCGATGTGGTGTCCATCTGCGAAACTATCGTAAAGGAAAAGCCGGAGATAGTTATTATCGACTCTATACAGACCATGGGAGTAAGAGATATCGCTTCGGCGCAGGGAAGCGTTACACAAGTCAGGGAATCCACCAACCTGTTCATGCGCACCGCAAAGTCCGAGGAGATACCTATGCTCATTGTGGGTCACGTCAATAAGGACGGCGCTATCGCAGGTCCGAAAGTTATGGAACATATAGTTGATGCAGTGCTGTATTTCGAGGGGCAGAGAAATCTTTCCTATAGGATACTCAGGGCGGTGAAAAACCGTTTCGGCTCAACAAACGAGATAGGCGTTTTTGAAATGGCGGATAAAGGACTTATCGAGGTGGAGAACCCGTCTGTAATGCTGCTGTCAGGCCGCCCGACTGATGTCTCCGGCTGCTGCGTTGCCTGCGTGATGGAGGGCTTGAGACCTATAATGGCTGAGGTGCAGGCTCTTGTGTCAAAAAGCGGCTTTTCTTCGCCACGGAGAATGTCCTCCGGCTTTGACTACAGCAGGCTTTCGGTAATAATCGCCGTGCTGGAAAAACGCCTTGGGTTCTTTTTTGGTACGCTGGACGTCTATGTGAACGTGGTGGGCGGAATGAAACTTGACGAGCCGGCAGCCGACCTTTCTATCGCAATGGCTCTGTATTCTTCGGTAACTGATAAGGTGGTGAGCGATAAGCTCATAGCATTCGGAGAGATAGGTCTGGGCGGAGAACTCAGGGGAGTCTCCTATGTTACCCAGCGTATCGCAGAAGCGCAGAGACTGGGCTTTGAAAAGTGTATCGTCCCGAAGCAGTCGCTGAAGGGCGTGGATACCTCCAGATATGATATTAAAATAGTAGGCGTGACCTCTATCCGCAAAGCGTTTGACGAGATCTAAGCAAACAAGCCTTCCACCCGGAAGGCTTGTTTTTTGTTTGCAGCATTTGAAAATAAAGTCACCATGGTTCGCATATTCCGCAAGGCTTGTATCCCTTTTTATCTAATTCATCGCTGGTGCCTTTAAACTCCTTTTTGTTTGAATCAGATATTCTATCTGCCATACGGCAGTTTTCGGTGTGGGCGACCATAGAATTTGTGTTCAGTATGTAAGTTGATTTTATCTCATCTGCCTCGCCTGGATCTTCTGTTTCTTCTGCCGGTTCGGTTGACACGCTGACGACAGTTGTTTCAGTCACCCAGAGATCGTCTTCATCATCGGTTTCGGCGGAAGCCGTGGTCTCGCTGACGTCTGGTTCAGAAGTTTCAGCAATATCGTAAACAGAAGTTTCCTGAGAACTTGAAGTTGAATCATCTGTGTTTGGTGAAACGACAGCTGCAACGAACGAAACTCCCAATGTAACAGCAGCCGCACCGACCAGTACCTGCTTGATATTAGGCATAGTGACCCTCCTTGTTTTTTATTTCGTACTAAATTATATCACAAATAATTTTGAGTGTCAACATATGTAGACAATTTTCCGCAAACAATAAGTTATCATATAGTTTGCGGAAAAGAGGTGCAAATATGCTGTCGCCAATAATAGTAGGTAATGTTATATCGGAATTGCGCCATAAGAAAAATATCTCTCAGGAAGTTCTCAGCGGACTGGCAGGTATTGCCAGAACTCATCTGAGTATGATCGAAAACGGACAGAGGAAACCCACTCTTGAAACATTTTATAGGATATGTGTTTCGGTTGGTGTCAGCCCCAGCGAAGTGCTTGAGGAAATAGTTAAGAGAAACGAAGAATGTAAATAATTTGTAAATTCTCGGAGAAAACTTTTCTTGAACTTGACTTTGCCGGCGGCGTGTGTTAAAATAAATAAGCCGCTTGTGTGCGGGAATCAAGCTGAAAGCTCAGGCTCTCACTCCGCAGCGCAGCGAGTTTTGTAAAAAAGGCAGGTGCATCAGAGAATGTACGCAGTAATCGAAACAGGCGGAAAACAGTATCAGGTCAAAGAAGGCGATGTTGTTTTCATCGAAAAACTGGGCGTTGAAGCCGATGAGTCGGTGACCTTTGATAAGGTGATCGCAGTAGGCGAGGGCGCAAATGTAAACGTCGGCGCTCCTTATGTGGACGGAGCTACCGTGTCCGCAAAGGTCCTCAAGAACGGCAAGGCTAAGAAGATCACAGTTTTCACCTATAAACCCAAAAAGGGCGAAAAGAGAAAACAGGGTCACAGACAGCCTTATACTCAGGTCAGGATCGAAGCGATCAATGCGTAATGCTAGGATGTGTTTTTCATATTGAAACGTTCGGGAATGAACAGAAGTTTTCAGGCTTTAGTATAAGCGGCCACGCAGGATACGGCGAAGAGGGCAATGATGTCATATGTGCGGCGGTAAGTTCCTGCACAATGCTTGTCTGTAACGCTGTGACCGAAAACTTCGGCGCTGATGCGCAGGTGGAAGTCGGGAAAGACAAGATCACACTGACGCTGAAAAAACCGTCAGACCCGGCACAGAAGCTTATCTCGGCGTTTTATGAACATCTTGAAATACTTTCGCAGGACCACACAAATATCAGACTCAGCATTGTTTAAGGAGGGAAATTTCATGATAAAGATCAGTATGCAGTTCTGTGCTCATAAAAAAGGAATGGGTTCTACTAAGAACGGACGTGATTCCGAGGCTAAGAGACTTGGCGTCAAGAGAGCTGACGGTCAGTATGTCCTTGCCGGAAATATCCTTGTGAGACAGAGAGGAACTCATATCCACCCCGGCGAGAATGTGGGAAAGGGTTCTGATGATACTCTTTTCGCTACTATCGACGGTGTTGTAAAGTTTGAAAGATACGGCAGAGACAGGAAAAAGGTTTCTGTTTACGCAAAAGAGGCGTGACCTTATAGGTAAAACAGACCCCGGGCTGTGTTTGGCTTGGGGTTTTTTGCTGTAAAGTGCAGGCAGCCTGTCCGCCTGCATAGGGAGGATATGTCAAGTGTTCGTTGACGAAGCTGAAATATTCGTTAAGGCTGGGGACGGCGGCGACGGAGCAGTCTCTTTCCACCGTGAAAAGTATATCGCCGCAGGAGGTCCTGACGGCGGAGACGGCGGCAAGGGCGGAGACGTGGTGTTTGTCGCCGATACCGGAATGACCAACCTTATAGATTTCAGGTATAAAAGAAAATATCTGGCTCAGAAAGGCGAAAACGGAGGAGCGAAAAATTCCTCCGGCAAAAGTGCGCCCGATCTGGTCATAAAAGTTCCGGTGGGAACTGTTATCAAAGAAGCCGAAAGCGGCCGTGTCCTTGCGGATATCATCGAGGGAAGCCCTGTCGTTATCGCCCACGGCGGAAAAGGCGGAAGGGGAAACGCACGCTTTGCGACCTCAACCAGACAAATACCTAAATTCGCCAAGCCCGGCTTCAGAGGGGAAGAATTCCGCCTGCGGCTGGAACTGAAACTTATCGCCGACGTGGGACTTGTGGGTATGCCGAATGTGGGAAAATCCACACTTATCTCGGTGCTCTCAGCGGCTAGACCAAAGATCGCAAACTACCACTTCACAACGCTTACCCCGGTGCTGGGCGTGGTCAAACTTGACTATGAGCGTTCTTTCGTGATGGCGGATATCCCCGGTCTTATAGAAGGCGCAAGCGGCGGCGCAGGTCTGGGACACGAGTTTCTGCGGCATATCGAAAGATGCCGGCTCATCGTCCATGTGCTGGACGTTTCCGGCTCAGAGGGCAGAGACCCGACGGAGGACTTCGAGATAATCAATAAGGAACTTTCCGGGTTCAGCGAGGAACTGGCAAAAGCTCCTATGATAGTTGCCGCAAATAAATGCGACTCTGCCGCCGAAGAACAGATCAGCCGCCTGCGTGAGTTTGTTCAGGCTAAGGGTCTGGACTTCTTCGAGATATCGGCTGCGACTACTCAGGGAACTAAAGAACTTGCAGAAAGTATCTGGGAACGCCTTTCCCAGCTTCCGCCGGTGAAAAGATTCCAGCCTGAACCCTTTACCAGAGAGGAACTGGACAGCAAACTCATTCGGGACAAGTCGTTCAGCGTGGAGATAACAGACGGCGTCTACCAGGTGGAAGCCCCCTGGCTGTGGGATATCCTCCGCAGCGTGAACATGGAGGACTACGAGAGCTTGCAATATTTCCAGAGGGTGCTGAGAAATTCCGGAATCATAAATAAACTGGAGGAAATGGGCGTCAAAGAGGGCGATACCGTTTCCATAGAGGGCTTTGAATTTGAATTTGTATTCTGATTTCAGACGGGAGTGGTAACAAACGGAAATTTCGCTTGAAAAAAGCCAAATCAACCAGTATAGCCCGTTGACCCTGGCGTTCTACGGCGATGCGGTCTATGGGCTGATGGTAAGGCAGAAACTTGTGCTAAGTGGGAATATGCCTGTGGCAAAGCTGCATAGGCTTTCGGTGGAAAGGGTCTGCGCAGAGTACCAGTCACGGGCGGCGGAACGCCTTATACCGCTGCTCAGCGAGGAGGAGCTCGACCTGCTGAGACGTGGCAGGAACGCCGGCAGCTCCAATGTTCCCAAACATTCCACTTCCGCAGAATACCACATGGCTACAGCTCTGGAGTGCTTGTTCGGCTACCTTGCGCTGAGCGGACAGCTCCCCAGGGCGGAGCAGCTGTTCGAGTATGTGTGGGAAGATACTTTATCAGACGATTTGAAAAATTAAATTTTTTGTAAAATTATTTTGTGAAAGGATTGAACTTTTTATGTCAGGACATTCCAAATGGGCAAACATCAAACGTAAAAAGGAAGCCACCGACGCAGTAAAAGCCAAAATTTTTACCAAGATCGGCAGGGAAATAACCGTTGCGGTGAAAGAGGGCGGCCCCGACCCGGATAACAACGCCCGCCTGCGTGACCTTATCGCCAAGGCAAAGTCCAACAACGTGCCTAACGACAACATCGATCGGGTCATCAAGAAAGCCGCCGGAGACGGGGATAAAAACAGCTACGAGAACAATGTTTACGAGGGTTACGGACCGGGCGGAGTTGCGGTGATCGTGGATTGCCTGACCGACAATAAAAACCGTACCGCCGGCGATATCCGGCACTATTTCGATAAGTTCGGCGGCAACATGGGAACTACCGGCTGCGTTTCATTTATGTTTACACAAAAGGGAATTATTGTAATGGAAGAAGCTTGCAAAGATGAAGATAAGATCATGGAGGACTGCTTCGAGGCAGGTGCGCTGGATTTCAAGATCGAGGACGGCGTTATCGAGGTCGAGACCGAGCCTACAGAGGTATCCGCAGCGGCAGAAAAGCTCCGTGAGCTGGGCTATACCGTGGTTTCAGCGGAAATGGAACAAGTTCCCTCTACTTACACAAAGCTGGAGGACGAGGAACTTATTAAGAAGATGTCACTCCTGCTTGAACATCTTGAAGAAAACGATGATGTGCAGAACGTTTGGCACAACTGGGATATGCCGGAAGAACCCGACGAGGACTGATTTGTGCAAAATTACCATAAAAATTTATACTATATTGTGCAAAATGTAGATTGAAATTTTTGTTACCATATGTTAAAATTCTTAATGTAAATAGTTATCTTATTTTATAAGGTGACAAATTAAAGGAGGAAAATTAAAATGAAGCTGAAAAAACTTTTGGCTGGCGTTTCGGCTGCGGCTATGGCTGCATCTGTGATGGCTGTTTCGGCTAGTGCTGCGGAAGCTTCAACTGCTGCTACCAAGCCTACAGAACCTACAGTTCCGAAGAGCGTAACTTTGGACCCTAATGGTCCGGAATCATCAACTTTAGAGGACGCACTTAAGACCGCTCCGAAAGCGATCCAGATTCCGTTGAAAGACATTCAGCCGACTGATGCTACAGCATCTATCACTAATGTCACAATGAGACTGTCTGCTACTAATGCACCTGCTGCTGGTTGGATTGGCGGCGGCGGAGCTATCGGATTTAACTGTGGTTCTAAGGATTGGGCACAGAAAGATACAGCTAATGTATTTGGCGAAGATGGTCGTGAAGTAATTGGTAATGACGGTCAATATGATATTTATGATCGTGACCTTACTGTTGCTGACTGCACATGGACTGAGTCTTGGGACTTTGAAGTTGAGGCAACCTCTGAAGATGACTATGATCTTCCTGATTCTGACGATGCTAATGTTACAGAGTATGCGAAGATCATACAGTTCGGCTGGTGGTGGGGCGCCGGCGATACCGTTGATATCCTTGAGTGGACTGTTACATACAGCGACGGCGAAGAATTTACTCTCGTTTCCACCGAAGCTTGGGAAAGCTATCAGCGTGAGACCGATGCTTACAATGCACTTGTTAAACTGAATGAAACAATTGATAACTTTGAAGTTGACATTGATGCTATCGTAGATTCTACAAACGCTGCTGCTATCGCACTTTCCGATGCTAAAAACGCACTCGCTACTATTGATGATGCTATCAAGAGCGTAGCTGATCTTCAAGCTGCTGTTGATGAGGCTCAGGCTGTATTTGACAAGCTGAAAGAAGATGAAGATACTAACACAGAAGCTTTTGAAGCTGCTAAGAAGAAAGTTGCCGATGCTAAGGCAGATCTCGAAGCTGCTAAGAAGAACCTTGACGATGCTATCAAGGCTTATGACGCTGCAACCGCTGAACAGCTTGCTGCTAAGGATAAGACCATAGCTGACCTCGAGGCTGAAAAGGAAGCTCTCCAGGCTGAACTTGACAAGCTCAAGGCTGACGCTGAGGCTAACGCTGCTCAGATCGAAGAACTGAACGCTCAGCTCGCTGCTAAGGACAAAGAGATCGCTAAGCTCAACACTGAAAAGGCTGATCTCCAGACCAAGCTCGACGAAGCTATCAAGAACGGCGGTTCTGTTTCCGACAACAACGCTTCTGCCGGCGATAAGGACGAAGTTCCTAACACTGGTGTTGCCGTTGCATTCGCAGGTCTCGCACTTGCTGCTGCCGGAGCTGTAGTTTCCAAGAAGAGAAAGTAATTTCAACATAAGAAAAGAGCTTGCCGCATGGCAGGCTCTTTTTTTGTGCCAGAACTACTGTTCTGCGCGCCGGTACTCCTCGTACTTCCCGAAAAGCCAGGCTTTCAGCTCCTCCAGCCCCTCCGCACTCAGCGGAAAACTTTCCTCAGCCACCACGCTCTCCGGCGGCGTCTTGCTGAAACAGGTCAGCCCGTACCACACTTTTACAGTCATGTCCTCGTCCACCCATATCTTGTAATTGAATGTTTTTCCATAACTGCCAGTGTAAATGTTCTTCGCCTTAAAATAAGTAAACGCCGGCAACTTGAAAATTTCGCCGCCCATATCATCACCTCTCTGCAATTATACCACATCTTCCGCCGCCTTTCAACCCTGCGCCGGCTTTTTATGGTTAATGCACAACTGCCGCTGCAATAATTTGTTAATATTCACGGCGGAATTTTTTTAATTTGCTATTGCAATCTATGTTGAAATGTTATATAATTAACCTATGATGTTTGTTATAATTGTGCATTATGAACAACAAATCCGTTATGACTGGAGAGATCATTTTGAAAAATTACGATTGCACCCGAATCAAAAACATTGCGGTCGCCGGCCATGCAGGTTCCGGAAAAACTTCTTTGTGCGAAGCTCTGCTGTATAAGAGCGGCGCAGTTGACCGCTTGGGCAAAGTTGCAGACGGCAACACTGTTTCGGATTTTGCCCGTGAGGAAGTGGACAGAAAATGTTCGATATATACATCTCTGTCATTTTTTGAAAGAGACGATATCAAAGTCAATCTGCTTGACACCCCCGGTCTGCTCGACTTCGCCGGCGAAATGCGTGAGGGTATATTTGCCAGCGGTTCGGTAATTATTACAGTTTCCGGTAAATCCGGCGTCAAGGTCGGCACGCATAAAGCGTATGATTACGCCGTCGAGAACAACAAGCCGAGAATGTTCGTTGTCACAAAGCTTGACGACGACAACGCTAATTTTAATAACGTCCTGACCCAGCTGAAAGCCGAGTTCGGACCGTCCGTCTGTCCGGTCGTTGTGCCTGTCATAGCCGACCGCAAGATAGTTTCTTATGTAAACCTCATCGAGATGAAAGCCTATACTTACGACGCCAACGGCAACGCAGTTGAGACAGATATGCCCACCGCCGAAGTTTCCGAGAAGATGGAATACCGTATCGACGGACTTATCGAGGCGGTGTCGGAAGCCGTTGCCGAGACCGATGAAGCGCTGTTTGAAAAATTCTTCTCCGGCGAACCTTTCACCCAGAAAGAACTTATTGACGGCATACATAAGGGCATGAACGAGGGCATAATAACTCCCGTTGCCTGCGTTTCCTCAACAACTCTTGCCGGAGTTGATATGCTGCTTAAGGAGATTTCGCTGCTGCTTCCTGCTCCCTCTGAAAAGGAGAAAAAGACCGGCGAGACCCCGAACGGCGATATAATCGAAGTTGAATGTGACGAAAATGCGCCTGTTTCCGCATTTGTGTTCAAAACCGTCGCTGACGCATTTGTGGGCAAAATGTCATTTATAAAGGTGTTCAGCGGAAAACTTGTGTCCGGCACTGAGATAGTGAACGCCACTACCGGCGCAACTGAAAAGGTCGGAAAGCTTATGTTCATGTGCGGAAAGAAAGGCATTGATACGCCACAGGCAGTCTGCGGCGATATTGTCGTTGCTTCCAAGATGAACTGTCAGACCGGTGATACCCTCTGCGACCCGTCCAGAGTTGTGATTTTTGAGAAGGCTACCTTCCCACACCCCTGCTATAGACTGGCTGTAAAGGCTAAGACCCAGGGAAGCGAAAGCAAGGTCTCCGGCGCAATAGCAAGACTTTGCGAAGAAGATATGACTATAAGCTACGTTCACGATAAGGAAACTAACGAGATGATTCTCAGCGGTCTGGGCAGCTTCCATCTGGATACGGCTGTAGGCAGACTGAAAAACGATTTCGGCGCAGAACTGATACTTGAAGAACCGAAGATACCCTATAAAGAGACTATCCGCAAGAAAGTCAAAGTCCAGGGCAGACATAAGAAACAGTCCGGCGGCCATGGTCAGTACGGCGACGTCTGGATCGAATTTGAGCCGTGCGTTTCTGATGAACTGGTGTTCGAGGAAAGAATTTTCGGCGGCGCTGTTCCTAAGAACTTCTTCCCGGCGGTTGAAAAGGGACTTCAGGAATCGGTGAGAAAAGGCGTTCTTGCCGGATTCCCTGTGGTGGGACTGAAAGCCATTCTGGTGGACGGCTCTTATCACCCGGTGGATTCCTCTGAAATGGCGTTCAAGACCGCCGCTTCCATCGCATATAAAGAGGGTCTGCGTCAGGCTGAACCGGTGATACTTGAACCTATTGGGGCTTTAGATGTTCTTGTTCCCGATGAAAATACCGGCGATGTTATGGGCGAACTTAACAAGAGAAGAGGCAGAGTTTTGGGAATGACCCCTGCCGATAAGGGCGGACTTACCCAGATCACTGCGGAAGTTCCTATGGCGGAAATGCAGGACTTCGCTCTTTACCTCAGACAGGCAACTCAGGGCAGAGGAGAGTTCACCTTTGAAAAGGTAAGATACGAGCAGCTCCCGTCTCAGCTCACAGGAGATGTAATTGCTAAAAATGCCGTTGCAGCTGAATAACTTTAGCTTTGAAACGCCGGTAGGCTGGCTTACTGTCAGCGACGACGGCAGGGCGGTGAAAAGCCTTGGATTCGGCAAAACTGCGGGGACGGAGCTTCCCTCAGAACTTGCAATGACGGCTTCCAGGCAGATAGAGGAATATTTTTCCGGCAGAAGAAAGCAGTTTTCCGTACCTGTTGACCCGAACGGAACTGAGTTTCAGAAAAAAGTCCTTAATGCCGTGATGAAGATACCCTTCGGTTCTGTCAGAAGCTATAAGGATATCGCCGCCGCTGTGGGCTGCGAAAGATCCTTCCGGGCGGTGGGAACAGCTCTGCACTTTAACCCGATACCGCTGCTGATACCCTGCCATCGGGTCATACGCTCAGATGGAACTATCGGCGGTTACGCCGGTGAAACAGGAAACACTCCGGTCACCGATATAAAGCATTTTCTGCTTGAGCTGGAAGAAAAATATAAAGACTTTAAAAAAGTCCCTTTCTAATTTTGTTTACTATATCTATTCTGCTGTTGGAGGAGACCTTTCTTCAGAAAGGTTTTCCCCAAAAGCAAATCAGGCACGGTAAATAAATCAGACATTTGTATAAAGTAAGAAAAACGGCAAGCCGTGTCCCATTGGGAGCGACCTGCCGTTTGTTTTATTTTTTCATGAAAGCTTCCAGCCGGTAGATGGGGAAGCCTTGCTCAGAAAACCGCTTTTCGTACTCGGTGACTATGTTGCCCTCAAAGCCGCTGCTGTGAAGATCGAGAGAGATGTTTTTCAGCGTGAACCCGAACTGCGACAGACTCTCCAGCGAAAACTCAAAGAAACTGCGGTTGTCGGTTTTCTGATGAATTTCGCCGCCGTCTTTCAGAAGAAGTTCGTAAATTTCCAGAAAGCGGCTGTGGGTGAGCCTGTGGGAAGCGTAGCTCTTTTTGGGGTAGGGGCAGCTGAAATTAAGGTATATCAGCTCGATGGAATTTTCAGGTATGAAGCAGGGAAGATATTCCGCCCCACCCCGAAAGAACTTTACATTAGTTATGCCCTCCGCCATAGCTTTTTCAGCGGCGTCAACTATAACGTTGCTGCTTTTTTCCACGGCGATAAAGTCCTTGTCCGGGAAACGCTTTGCCAGTTCGCAGACGAACTGCCCTTTGCCGCAGCCTATCTCCATCTGGAGCGGAGCGTCTCTGTGGAACATCTCTTTCGGGTCTATCAGCTTCCTGAACCGCTTTGCCTGATTGTAGTCCCTGTCCTCCATGTCCATGTAGAAAATATATCCGTCGCAGGCGCTCAGGCGATCTTCCAGATGCTTTTTTCGCCTCATTCTCATAAAAATTTTACCTCGCTTACGGCTTTATGCCGTATTTCTTTTTCAAACGATCTCTGTCGGAAGTGACGTTCACCCACTGTGAGGCTGCGCCGTTCACAATGTTTTCGTAAGGAAAGACCGCAATTAGCGCTTCCGAATCAGTCTTTTCCGTGAACACCGGCGTAAACTTGAACATCACCTCGTTGGCTATCCTGTCCATCATAAGCTCGTTTTCAAGCTCCGCCCTTTTCGCAATGTTCATAAGGGAAATGCCCTTGCCGGACTTTAAATTTCTGCCGTCCGCAATCCTCACGCCCTTGAAAGCCACCTGATAGGCGTGACCGCCGTCTTTCTTGCTGACCTTTTTGAAACCGTAGCTCCTGATCTGGAACTTTCCGTCTTTCAAAGTGTGGACTTCCAGCTTGTCCAGCTTTAAAAGACCTTTATCCACTGCATCGCCCGAAACGGTCACCAGAAACCCCATGTCAGACGGCTTCCCAAGACTTTCTATCCCGAAGGAGAAACCAAGACCGTCAATGAGGACTTCGCCCATTGTTGAAAACCCCAGCTTTACCTGGGACTTCTTAGTTGGAAACAATTTCGTAAAGCTCACCCCTCGATATTTAACTCCGCTCCGCCGATGGGACGCACCGACAGCACATAACAGCTTCCGCTGCCGAAAATATCTTC